>JAJYZU010000163.1 GCA_021799755.1 Thermoplasmata archaeon | reverse complement strand
TTGCAATTGATTTCAAGATATTATATGACGGATCTTTTGCAGGGGTGATTGGTCTCAGTGATATCGACCAGACAAACAGGAACGCACATGTGGGGTACTGGATTTCCAGGGAATACAGAAACCGCGGGATAATGACCTCAGCGCTGTCGCTCATATGTGATTACGCCAGAGATGATCTTATGTTGAACAGGCTTCACACCAAGGTCCTGGAATACAACCCCTCCTCCATGAAGGTGCTGATCAAAAATGGATTTGCCATCGAGGGTTTCCTAAGAGAATCTTACATTTTTGAGGGAAAACTATATTCGGAATTCATCCTTGGAAAATTGCTGCGATCACTCCCACTATAGCTTTATGCCTGTTAGAGTCTTAGTATCGACGATGCTCGGCATTGTTCTTATCTTGTCAAGCACCATTGATTCTAGCTGTGAATAGTCCTTTGTCTCTATCTTGACGATCATGTCATATTCGCCGAACAGGGTATAGACCTCTGAGACATTTTCCAGTTGCGAGAGTTTCTTGAAAACTTCGCTTTCCTTCCCCGGAACCGTATTTATCAGCACAAATGCAATAACCAATCAGATCACCTCCTAAATAAGCCTGATTTACTATTAAAATTTGTGCAAAGAAAGAGCGTGGTTGCGTATACCAGACCACCAATGCGTTCCATCGTGCATATTTCTGGGGAACAATCTGTGTACGATTAGACCTTCTCTATCACGCATGCATTGGAAAGACCGCCACCCTCGCAGACTGCTATGAGACCTTTCTTTCCGCCAAGTGTCTGCAGGCCGTTGATAAGCGTGGAAACTATCCTTGTCCCCGTAGCTCCCAGCGGATGACCAAGAGCAATTGCGCCTCCCATGGGATTCACTCGATCATTATCCACTCCAAGCTCCTTTTCCCATGCGAGCGGCACAGATGCAAAGGCTTCGTTCACCTCGAAGATGTCAATGTCGTCCGTTTTTAGGCCGGCCCGGGAGAGTGCCATCCTTGTTGCCGGAATTACGCCGGTGAGCATTATTATTGGATCGACCGCAGCGTAACCAAAAGAAACAAGTCTGGCGATTGGTTTCAGCCCCATTGAGTTTACCGCGCTCTTTGAAGCAAGTACACTGACACTTGCCCCATCCGATATCTGGCTTGAGTTACCCGCAGTGATATGATCTATTCCCGGGAAAGCCGGTTTAAGGGAACCCATCTTCTCCAGTGATACGTTTTCCCTTATTCCCTCGTCGATAGATATGATCTCCTTGCCAGTATTGATTGGAATTTTCTCACGATCTGCGATTTTTCTTGATCTTGATGCCCTGATGTGACTTTCCATGCTGAACTCGTCCATCCTGGTCCTGGATATTCCATATTTTTCCGAGATGAGGGATGCTGCCCTGGCCTGGCTGAACCAATCCCCGCCAAGTGAATAACGTGATCTGATCTCAGGGGTTATCGGAGTTCCAGTCGCACCGTCCTTTATGTTGCTGAACATTGGAACGCGCGACATTGATTCTATTCCAGCACAGATTTCAAGATCCGCGACTCCCGAGGCAATTTCTCCATATGCAAACTGCACTGCCTGTAGGCTGGAGCCGCATTGCCTGTCAATCGTGGTTGCCGGAACCGTTTCGGCAAGCCCAGCAGTGAGCCAGCTGTTTCTTGCCACGTTTGCGCCCTGCTCGCCTATCTGATCCACGCATCCTGCGATGAAGTGATCCGTGGAGGCGGGATCTATACCTGATTTCTCAATTGTCTTCCGCAGGACCTGGGCCAGAAGATGCTGCGCATGCACCCCGCTCAGTATGCCGTTTCGCCTTCCGATGGGGCTCCTCAGCGCTTCTATGATGTAGACATCCTCTGATCGTACCATTATGCTTTATTGTGCATGGTTTTTTTAAACCTTTGCTGCTGATCCTGTTCAGTGGAGATCTACCTGGCAATGCTTGGAATATTTCTGGGTGTGTCGCTGGCCGGCCCTCCCGGACCGGTGACTGCAGTACTGGTAAAGAGAGCATCTGTCTCCGTTCTGTCGGGTGTTTCAGTAGGCCTTGGTGCAATGTCTGCCGACCTTATCCTGATGATAATAACATTCTTCATAGGAATCACTCTTATCACCACCACCCTGGAAACATATGTTTTCATTATCGGTTCGGCATTTTTTCTGATAATGGCAGTACTTTCCCTCAAAAGCTCAAAAAGCGTGGATAGTGCTACCGGCAATGGGTATTTTTCTGGTTTGCTCATAGGAATCGTGAATCCCTTCCAGATAGGTTGGTGGGTCACTGCCGGCTTGAGTGTGTTCAAGAAATTCGGGTTTTTTCCATTCTATTTCATGTTTGTCGGGATCATTGGATGGGTTTTATTTCTCTCTCTGACTGTGAGAAAGAGCACGTTAAGATTCGGTGAAAAGGCAACAGATGCCATCCGGATTTTCAGCTTCGCAATACTGGCGCTTTTCGCTATATACTTTGCATATATTGGTTTGGTTGATCTCATTTAGAGTTCCCCTCCAAAATGAGATTCCCCAGGGCATTTCCCCTCATTTCAGGGAAATGTAAGAAACAGGATCTCTGTTAATGTGGACTTTTTCATCGATAAGCAAACCACGAGTGATGGTAATCCCTGAAGTCAATCATATATCTCTGCTTATCTCATCTGCCGCAATGGTTACAAGCTTTGTCAGGAGTTCGTCGATGAATTTCAGTGCGACTTCGTCCTTCAATTCGCCATTATCTGTAAATTTTTGTCCTGCAAAACTTATGAATATCTCTGGTTTCTGAATGGTCGAAGCCTCGAGGAACTGCAACACCTGCCGCAGGTGATACTGTGCCCTTGATCCACCGAGCATTCCGGTAGATGCACTCATTATGGCAACAGGTTTCCCTTTAAATGGGTTTTTGTCCATGGGTCTGCTCACAGAATCTATTGCGTTCTTTATGAATCCGGGTATTGAATAGTTGTATTCCGGGGTTACTATGAGGATTCCGTTGGAGGATTCGAGGGATTTCC
>JAJYZU010000162.1 GCA_021799755.1 Thermoplasmata archaeon | reverse complement strand
CTCCAGGTCTCTACGCGACACTTTCGGTAAGGGGATTTTTTCCAGAATCCTTCCTTTCTGGTTTCAGAAAATTAAATTCCAAACTTGAAGGGCATGTTCACAGGGGGGTTCCAGGTGTCGAGGTATCTACGGGATCGCTCGGGCAGGGCCTTGGTGTTGGGGTTGGGATGGCACTTGCCGGAAAGCTCGATCAGCGTTCATATCGTGTTTTTGTGCTTGTTGGTGATGGCGAAATTGAGGAAGGAAATATTTGGGAATCGATAATGGCCGCCAATAAGTATCACTTGAATAATCTTATAGCAATACTTGATCGGAACAGGATACAGCTTGATGGCTTCACCCGGGATATTATGCCGCTCAATAATATACCGGACATGATCGCTAGCTTCGGGTGGAACGTCCTTGAGATAGACGGTCATGATTATAACCAGATCATTTCAGCGATAGAAGAGGCAAAGGAGTCGCTGGAAAAACCTACTTTTATAGTTGCGAATACGGTTAAAGGAAAAGGCGTGAGTTACATGGAAAATAATCCAAAGTACCACGGTTCGCCTCCTGCTTCAGAGGAAGAGTACAGGCTTGCCATATCCGAACTTTCTGGTGGTGAATAACTCAAATGATCTCAGAGAGTTTGCGTGAAACCTACGGAGAAGAGCTTGCTGTTCTCGGCGAGAAGCACAAGAATCTCGTCGTTCTTGATGCAGATCTATCGTCTTCTACGAAGACCTCGATCTTCGGGAAGAAATTTCCGGATCGCTTCTTCAATATGGGCATATCTGAACAATCTATGGTAACAACCGCCGCAGGCCTTGCTCTCAGCGGGAAAAAAGTGTTTGCCTCAACGTTCGCCGTGTTCTTGATGAGGACATATGAACAAATGAGGCAATCGGTGTGCTACAATAATCTGGACGTCAATTTTGTCGTTACCCATGCAGGCATAACTGTGGGCGAGGATGGTGCTACACATCAGATCGTCGAGGATGTTGGCATAATGTCGGGCCTCCCCAACATGAAGGTCATCGTACCGGCAGATTCTTATGAGGCAAGGAGCGTTATAGACTATCTTGTAGAATCCGGAACCGGGCCGAATTATGTCAGGCTCTCAAGGGAAAAATTCCCGCTTTTATACGACGATAATTATAGTTTTCACCCGGGTGTGTCGTCAACTTTGCGTGACGGCAGCGATATTACCATCATAGGCATGGGTGTAATGGTGTCTTTTGCGCTGAAGGCTGCTGAAATCCTAAAGCAAAAGGGTATTGGTGTCCGCGTGATCAACATGTCTTCGATTAAACCTATTGACAAAAAAGCAATAATTAAGGCTGCAAACGAAACAGGGAGAATAGTAACGGTCGAGGAACACTCCATATACAACGGTCTTGGTAGCAGGGTAGCCGAAGTAATTTCCGAGAACCATCCTGTTCACCTGAAGCGCCTGGGTATGATGGACACGTTTGGAAAATCCGGTAAATCATGGGAACTCTTTGATTACTTTCATATGGGCGTGAACGATATAGTGAAAGTTTCGGAAGAATGCTTCAGGAAGGAGACATATTATGAAAATATTTCTTGATACATCAAACGTTGAAGAGATAAAGGAAGGCGTTGCAATGGGTATCGTCGATGGTGTTACGACAAACCCATCACTTGCAATGAAGGAAACGCAGAAAGGTAGGGCGTTTGCAGACATAATCCAGGAAATCCTGAAAGTAACACCCGGCCCTGTCAGTGTAGAGGTAGTTGCAACTGAATACAATGAGATGATCCAGCAAGCTGAGAAGGTCGCCAAGTTAGGCGCGAATGCAGTCGTCAAAATACCCATGACACTGGACGGGCTTAAGGCCATAAAGGTTCTCAAGGCAAAGAATATCCCTGTGAACTGCACACTCATATTCAATCCAGTACAGGCTCTTCTTGCTGCAAAGTGTGGAGCTGAATACGTTTCACCTTTCGTAGGAAGGCTCGATGATATCGGGGAGGATGGAATGGCGATAATTGACCAGATCAGAATGATATTTGACAATTATGACATACAGACAAAGATTCTGGTCGCTTCCGTAAGAAATCCCGTTCATGTCTTAAGAGCCGCTATCATAGGGGCTGATGTAGTTACTCTTCCGTTCGATGTTCTCAAAAAATTACCCGAACATCCTAAAACATCAGAAGGGCTAAGCAGGTTTCTCTCTGATTGGAAAAAGGTATCTCCCGATGGGAGTTTCCCAATCTAATTTTTCATTAGATCTATTATTAATTCAGCAAAGATCCTTTCCATCAGTAGAATCGAATTGTTTCAAGATTTCTAAGGGCATGTGCCTCAATACCAAATTTGGATCTTATTAATTTTGCAAATTCGGCAGCTTTTTCACCATCGCCGTGGTTGACAAGTATCCTCTGCGGTCTAGGCTTCATCGTAGCTATATAGGAGAGAAGCTGTCTCTTGTCAGAGTGTCCTGAGAATCCCTCAGCTGTTTCGATAGCCATTCTTATGTCATACCTTGCCTGTTTTCCCCCCTCTGAAAGGGAGATATCCGTAGCGCCTTTCTGTATTCTCCTACCGGTTGTCCCTTCAGCCTGGTAACCCACAAAAACGAGGGAATGCTCCGGAGAGCTCACCCAACTTTTGAAGTATTCCATTACCGGACCTCCATTCATCATTCCCGAGGTTGCCAGAACGACCTTATTTTCCACGGAATCGCATATTTCTAATCTCTGCTGCTTTGTCTCAACCTTCTTAAACATAGGACTCAGAAAAGGATTCTCCCTTTTGACCATTATGGATTCCCTGAGATTCTTATTGAGGTATTCAGGATAAGCTGCATGAATGGCCGTTGCCTCCATTATCATGCCATCCAGATAAACAGGTACTTCCTTTATTTTCTTGTTCCTAACTGCTTCCTCGAGAACGAGCATTACCTCCTGGCTTCTTCCCACAGCAAATACCGGTACGAGAACGGATCCCCCACGATCGAAGGTTCGGTTAATTATATCGACGAGCAATTGTGAAGCTT
>JAJYZU010000161.1 GCA_021799755.1 Thermoplasmata archaeon | reverse complement strand
ACAGTACGTAGAAAGTTAGCCCTGTCTGCTGCCCCCACGATAACACTGAACTGAATGCACTGTAAGTGAGCAGCCTGCGATCCCTTGCCGCAGAGAGAAGATCAGAAAAGTACGTCCTGAGCCTGAATCCGTTGGAAGGCCTTGATCTACTTCTTACAGAAATTGCAATGATAATTGATGTCGCGAATAGCATAATGAAAGGCCACCTGATCCCAAACGTTATTGCGACGATAGGAAGAAGTATAACTGACGCAATGGAGCCAATTGGGACGCCAGTCTGCTTTATTCCCATGCGGCCAATGTGCTCAGGATAGTATTCCTCCATTATCAGTGAATTCGTGGCTGGAGTGATGCTGCCATAACCGAAGCCAATCATGAAGAAGCCCGAGAGGAGGACCGGATAGGTAGAGGAAAAAGCGCAAACCAATGCACCGGTCGCTATAAGGCTAAACGATATTCTCAGCGCGGTCCTGTTTCCCAGACGATCCACAAAAAAGCCAGATAGAAATGAGACTGTCAAAGAACCTATGAATACCGTGCTCGTGATAAAACCCACCTCCTCTGAGGTCAGAACGTAAGCACTCTTGATCGCCGAGGACAGTGGAGAATAGGCAGAGTTCGCAAAGTTGCCTATTGCCATGTACAGTAGAGACTGGATGGCAATTGGCAGCTTGGAGCGTGCCTGTTCCTTCAAAGATCCAGACATTTGCAACAAAAGTAAGCGCTGCGTTGCTTATATTGATAACACATCCGGCATATAAGAAAGAGGATCTGGAGAGTCGCGATCGACCTTCTTTGTGAAATAATAAAGATATAATCTGGACATGCAGATTAAAAAACTTGATATAAATACGTCTAATGTTAGGTCATGGAAATTAACCCCGAGCTGATGAGCCGAACAACAGATATGCTTAAAATGCTAGGTCTCTCCTCTTACGAAGCACAGGGTTTCGCTGCTCTGGTATATCATGGCGTGGCAAATGCTGACACGGTAGCAGACACTGCTAAGATACCCAGGACCTCGGCTTATAAGGTGATGGAATCACTGGTGCAGAAGGGGTTGGCGAAGGAAACTGAAGGAAGACCAAGGATGTTCAAGCCAGAAGATATGGGGAAGATCCGCGGTGATTTTGAGAAAAAGTTGAATGATCTCTTCATCGACCTGAAGAACCTTCAGGACATACTTCCATCGAAGGGTGAACCACAGCTAGTATACACAATATATGGTTCCACACAGGTAATGGAGAAGCTAAAGGAAATGATCAACCTCACGGAGACTGAGCTTTACGTCTGCACACCAAGAGTCAAGGAGATCAGGACTGAACTGAAAAAACAGCTTGAAAACGCAGCTAAGAGGAACATAAGGATAGTTTTTGTGACCCCACCTAATAAGCGGGTTCCTGCAAACGTCGAGGTATTCAGGAAGGAGGGTCTGATAGCAACTGATGTTGTGAGCGACCAGAAGAGAGCTATGCTGGCTGGTCCGGATCTTGACGCATGCGGATATACAGATAATCCTGCACTTGCCCTGCACGTTTACCAGTTCATAAACATGATGCTAGCTTCCGGAAACAAAGAATAGACGGAATTATTATCAACTCAGCTATTTCTGGTTATCATGAAAGTAACGGAAAAAATTCTGCTCGGAGGACATATATCCACATCCGGTGGAATATCAAATGCTCCTGCGAGAGCTGCAGTTTTTGGCTTCAGGACAATGCAGATATTCTCAAAGAACCAGATGCAATGGAATGCAAAGCCCCTTCCGGATCAGGAGGTAACTGCATTCAAATCAGAATACGCTAGGATCGGGCTTCGAAAAACCATGTCGCATGCATCGTATCTCCTGAACCTTGGAACGCCGAATAAAGAGATGAAGGTGAAGGTTATAGATGCCATGCATCTCGAATTGAGCAGGGCAAATGCCCTTGGGATTGACTATGTCATCCTTCATCCAGGGTCACAGAAAGATACAACAGAAAAGGCTGCAATAGCGCAAATGTCTGAAATACTTGATTCAGCGCTTTCGGAGTCATCGTTTACAAAGATTCTAATTGAAAATGCGGCAGGGCAGGGATCAGCTATAGGCTACCTGTTCAGGCAGCTTTCAGAAATCATAGATGGTGTCAGCCAAAAGGATATGATAGGTGTATGTATCGACACGTGCCATGTTTTTGCTGCCGGATATGACGTAAAAACACCAGAAGGTTATGCCGAAACCATGGACCGTTTCAATTCTGAGGTTGGCATGAAGTATCTGCTGGGCTTCCATCTTAATGACTCGAAGAAAGAAAAGGGGAGCCGGTTGGATCGCCATGAGCAGATAGGGAAGGGACTCCTCGGAATTGACGGGATCAAGAATTTCGTAAATGACAAGCGATTCAGCGATACCCCAATGGTGCTGGAAACGCCAAAAGGAGAGGAAGGGTATTCTGAAGACATCAAGGCGATTGAGAGCGTGCTGAGGTGATGCTGTGGAATTAAAAGGATTCAGGCCATATACATTTTCAAGCAACGTTAAAGATTTCTGGTCGCCGCCGTTTGACACAATTTCACCTGAAGAAGAACTGGACCTGAAAAAGCATGAATATAACATTACACACATTACGCTTCCACGTGGTCCAGGATCCATAACTGCCTCCGCCCGGACATTCATGACGTGGGCAGAACACGGAATAATATCCCAGTTAGAAAATGATTCCATAATTTTATTGAAACAGAAATTCACTCGCAACGGGAAGGAAATGGAACGCTTCGGAATAATTGCCTTGGCACGCGTTTACCCTGATGATGGATCAATCAAACCACATGAAATGACGTTCGAGAGGCCGAGAAAGAACAGGGAGGAAGTTATGAGAGGTCTGGGCCTTATACCTGAGCCAATTTTCCTGATTTCTCCCGGAAATGCCTTTTTGAATGCAATACGCGCATCATACAAGAGGGCCAGAAAGGTGCAGGTCTTCAAGCAGCCGAAAGATGTTGAGAATACAATATTCGTGATAGAAGATGAGAAAGACATAAAGAATATCTCAGAGAGTGTTAG
>JAJYZU010000160.1 GCA_021799755.1 Thermoplasmata archaeon | reverse complement strand
TCGAAGCCATCACGGCCATTTTGGAAATTTTTATCACATCAAGAATATCATCAACTGCTGCATCAAACTTTTTAGCCAGCCTGTAATGAATCAGAGAGGATTCCCGCTGGCCCTGTGCCAGTGATACGGCCAGAGCCACCAGCGGTACCAGTTTCCTGGGCGTCATTGTTCTCCCCAGGAAAAGCCTCATATTCTCCGTAAACTGCTCTTCCGCCATTTCCTCATTGATTTTGCCGAGCATCCTTATCGCTTCCGGCGTAGCCCCAAGAGTACCTCTGGCGAATGTGTCTATTTCCTCAAGTTTGCTGCTCATGGCTGATCATAGGAACATAATTCATAAATCAATCCCGCAAAAATTGTGGAAAAATGCCATGCATTGAGAATAACGGAAATACAAAGTTAGTGATTCACGGAAATATTTCATCGAGAATGACTTCAAGATCAATGTCGTAAATGCCGAACTTGGGGAGTTCTTTCCTTGCATAATTACGTATCTCGGAGCAATCCTCGCCGATGATTTCCATCAGGAACCTTCTCTGTCCTGTGGTGACCAGAGTTCTCTTTATCATTGGCTGCTGCCTGGAAAACTGGATCAGATCGTCAATGCTCTCGGGCGGTACATTGAATGCCAGCACGGCCCTGCAAGCATAACCTATCTTTCCGTAATCAATTCCGGCTCTGCAGTCCTTGAGTATTTCTCGCTTCTTGAGGAGATTTATTCTATCCCTCACGGTCCACATGCTTTTTCCTATCTCTCTTGCAATCTCCTCATATGCAAGCGAACAGTTCTTTTCCAGCAGATCGATTATCTGCAGATCAAGTGCATCGATCCTGTGAGACTTCAACGAAGGATTATTCCAAATTGATATATAATCTGACACAAAAGAAACGATGGAACAATCCATGTTTGCCAAAAAAACTCATGTTCAACGAAGCGCCTGAAATAGCTTATTTCTATGAAATTTTTCTGATTTTATTCGACGTTTGCCGACTCGTACTTCAGCAAACTATTAATACTGAAACAAGTTCAACGATTTAATGGCACAAAAACCTACAAAAGGAGAATTTAGAGAAGAGCTATTGGTTGAAATGGAAAACCCTGGGGAAATTTCAGGTAAGTCCATGAGAATATCTGTGGTTTCCAACCGCAGAGACGATTTTTCCTACTACTTCAGCCATGGAAACGCGGATTGAGGACATCCTCAAACCAACCATTTTTGGATTATTAGTTTTGGAGTAACCGGTTTCTTCAAGCATTTCTGTTCCGAATAAGATTATCCTAAAGACTGGGCAGAAGATCCTATCCTACTAGACAGTCTCTGGAACCAATAAATAGATTTACCACATGCGGACAGACATGCAAGGGATTATCACTGCAGCGGGCAGGGGGACCAGATCCGGCCTGGACGGAAAACTAAGGAAGGAGATGCTGCCCATTTATTACAGGGAAGGGGACAGGATCGTGCTCAGACCCATGATAGAGGTAATTGCAAGCATGATGAGGTCCCAGGGAGTTGACAGGATTTCGATTGTCCTCGACCCTGCAGACAGGAGAACCGCGGAATACATATCGGCAAACGTACCACACTCCAGGATTGTCTACCAGGAGCCAAGGAACGGCTATGGTGGCGCTGTTCTTAGTGCGGGGTACACTGTGATGGGCGATTATTTTCTGCTCAATGCAGGTGATGGCATACTCCTCAAGGAGAACCTGTTCAGCAGAATGATCAAAATGCGTGAGTCTGGCACATGCAGGAATGTTCTGGTTGTGATGGAGGTTGACAATCCACAGAATTACGGCACTGCAGAGTTAAGTATCGAGAGCGGTAAGGCTTACGTCACCGGAGTGGTGGAAAAGGATCCCAACAGCAGAAGCAAATTTGCCATGTGTGCCGTTTATCTACTGGATAGGTCGATTATGGATCATCTGTCTCATGACAGGTCTGGCAACATTGAGCTCACACCCGCCATCCAGAAATCGATAGAGGATGGGGTGAGAACCTGCGCGATCAGGGTAAAGAAATCCGAATGGGCCAGCCTTGGTCAGGTAACGGATTATGCAAACGTCGTAAACAGGAGCCTGAAATTCTTTTAGGAACCGGAAAAGCAGGCTCCTTCAGATACCTGAACTCTTCTGCCAGAAGGTGCGGGGCGTGATGACATCCCTGAGCGACGTTATCTTTTCCTTCATTGGCTGTAGATCGTCGAGTATCTTTCCCAGGTCCTTCTTCAGTTCTCCGGAGGGTCTGTATCCGAGAGCCCTGAGCTTTAAACTCACCGGATTATAGTAATGTTCCTCCCTCTCAACCCTTGGATTGGGTACGTGATCAATTATTGCCTCTTTCCCGTACTTCTTTTCGTAGACCTCTTTCACATCAGCGGCCAGTTCGTTGACAGAGTAGTGCTGGTCAAACTGGTTGAAGACCCTGTATTCACCGCTTTCCGGTGGGTGTTCAGTCGCAAGTGTGAGGCAGGTTATGCTGTCCTCCAGCGACAGGAAGCCCCTGGTCTGACCACCTTTGCCATAAGGCGTTATTGGTATACCGATGGTGGCCTGTGCACAGAATCTGTTAAGCGCGGTTCCCCAGACTTCGTCAATATCGAACCTCGTTCTCAGGGCGTTTCCTGAAATCTCCTTCGTTCTTGTCCCATAAACAACGCCCTGCATGATGTCGGTTATGCCAGTCTTCCATACACGGTTTGCAAACATCAGATTATTGGAGTCATGAACCTTTGTCCAGTGATACCAGGAACCGGCGTTCTTCGGAAAAGGCAAAGTATCCTTCCGGCCATTATATTCTATCTCAAAGAATCCCTCAGGTATATCTATGTTCGGCGTCCCGTACTCGCCCATTGTTCCGAGCTTGAGTATATGCGCTTTCGGAGCAAGATCCTTGACAGCATATATCAGGTTGAGCGTGCTGATTACATTTTTTGTCATGGTCTCAGAAGCCTGTTTCAGGCCTATCATGGAATACGGCGCAGATCTCTGTTCTGCGAGATGCACTATCACATCGGGTTTTGTATCCTTTATCAGATCATAAA
>JAJYZU010000159.1 GCA_021799755.1 Thermoplasmata archaeon | reverse complement strand
ACCATTGAGATCGGTTCGGCTCCGCTTGTTATTGTATCGTTCACGTTCATCGCGATACAGTCAATACCTATCGTATCGTACCTTCCAGCCTCTTCCGCAATAATGGACTTTGTACCGACATTGTCTGTGTTGAATGCCACTGCAAAATTTCCCAGATCAATAAGGGATGTGAAACCGCCTATGCTTCCTATTGTTCTGAAATCCTCACGCTTGAACTTGAATTGCCTTATCAGTGTGCTTACGAAATCACCCTGAACCTTTCTGTCAGGGATAAATTTATTCTGGTCGGTCATGGACACTATATAACAACATTGGATAAAGTTTTTTTAATGGAATTCGCAGTCACAAAATATCCAAAGATATTCAATCTACGTTCCGTCGTTGATTTTTCCGCTCACGATTGCAGTCTCGGATGTCTTGTGGTAATGCCTGATGAAATCGAGCCCGAAAAATCTGCAGGTGACATATCCGACTATTGCCGAAACGCCCCTTATGATGTACCAGAAATTGATCACCTTCGGATCGAACAGTGCCGAGGGCTTGAAATGCGACCACACATGCTGGTGCTTCCTCGTCAGCTGCTTTCTGCCGAAACCGTTCCAGAATGCCTGTTGAATGAATCCGATCACGGTGCTTCGCGTTCTGTGATAAATCACGCACTCCTCGCAGTAACCTATCTTAGCCCCCCTGAGAACAGCCCTTATGTTCAGGTCGATGTCCTCCGCTGTTATGAAATCGGGGTCAAAACCGCCAAGATCGAGGAAAAGCGTCTTCAGATATCCAAGATTAACCGACGGATATGTGACGTCATAATTTTCAAAGAACAGTTCAACCCTGGCGAGTTTTTCAAAGGGTCCATAACCCATCTGTATCGTTTTCCCGGCGACAACCCTGTATCCGCGGGCAAACTGTTTTCTCATCTTTCTCACCCAGAAGGCATTGGCTATCGCATCCCCGTCTGTGAAGAGGATATAGTCATATTTCGATTCGGAAACCCCTATGTTCCTGCCCTCTCCACGGGAGCATTTCCTCCGTATATATCTGATGAATGGATACCTTGCAGCATACTGCTTCAGGATGGTGGAGGTATTATCGGTGCTGAGTGAATCAACGATCACAATTTCAAGAGGCTGCTCCTGAACGACCAGACTGTCCAGTAAATCTCTGAGATAGTCCCCGTCATTGTATGTGGTAATGACAACCGATATTCCAAGGTTAGTAGATTCCATGATCCTTATTTCCAGGCAAGCCTGTCAAGTTCCCTCTCTTTCTTGGTTGCCTTCTTGTATTCTTTGTAGTGTTCCCTGCAAAGATGAACCTTGGTCTTTTTCTCCTTGAACTGGAATAGTTTTGAGGCCAGGTCTGCCGGAACCGTCTGGAAACTCTCATTCTCGCAACCCTTCACATCGCATTCCTTGTCAGGCATGATAATGATCTATAGTTTACGCATTATTATATTTTATTAGCGGTTCCAGCGACATATGATATGTTAATAATACCTGAAACGGCATTAAAGAAGAATCAATCTATCACAACAGATCATTGAACAAGGCAGAACAAGATTGGAGAGTAAATGCCCGGAATAAGCCCCTTTCTGTTCCCTGCCAGCGGCAGGTGGCAACATTGAACTGCCGGATCAAAGATCCACGTCTTACCCGGACCTTGCGATACCGCTCACGGGTCCTGTTTAGACTTTCTCCCCCCAGGAAGATGTTCCCATCGGTTTTCCCGGAAACGTCATCCGAAGAATCATCCTTGACCGGGGCCGTACATTTCTTTTATCTTTACCATTCCTCTCGGAATAGGGATTTGCATCCCTTGGGGTGTATCGTGGAGGGGGGACTTTCCTCACTCATACGAGCGTAAGTTGCCCTCGGGCTTTTACCCTTCAGGTACAGCATGAGTTTCTGAAATGATTAACTTTTCCCTGTGGTCACAGATTCTCAGGTATTTCAGATTTAACCGCAATCTTCCGGTTTATCAGGAGGTCTGCGAACTTCTTCCTGAGATGAACAAGATCATTGTCGCGCAGGTAATAATTCCTCTCCGGCATTGCAATCGGCGGCTGATCACCGATAATGCGCACAAGAACATACTCATCCGCATCCTTCTTCGTATACTTTGCAGGTTCCGGCTGAATCATCCTGATTTCTGGAGCGGGCTCGACCTTCTCCTTCCGGACCTCCTGGGCAGGCTTTGCCCTGTTGAGAAGAACATCGTATTCGGCCTTAACAATGGCCTTCACCCTGGAAAGGAATTCCTTCTCGACATCTATGAGCTGTGAAAGTTCATCATCCATATCGTAGACCGAAAGGCGAAGGATCTTGGTGAATCTGAGCTGGAAGAGGGAATTGAACTCATGCTCTATCTGGGTCTTCCGCTGCTTTATGGCAATGTATTCGTCTATATTGACAGGCGCCTGTTTGATGGACTCCTCCTCAAGGGAATCTAACGCTTCAACGATTCGACTGTAAAATTTTGATTCTATTTTTCTTATCCTTTTACTGTTTTTTTCAACTCTTACTGCACTCTGCAAATCGGAATAGATCTTGTCGATTTCAGTAGGAGGAAGGGTCATGATCTTACCATGATAGTTTCGTATATAAGGTAAGTTGTGTTTTGATCAGATCACAAATTGAACAGTTCATTCCCATAAAGGAATGCTGGCATCCTTATGAAGGCGGTTTCAAGTATTCTTTCCCAGTCATCATATTCGGACTTAATCATGATAGCTCTCTTCGGGACAGAATCTATGGGTATAACCTTGTCCGGCTTGCTCCTGTCATCGACATAGTCGGTCTCCAGAAGGAAATCCCTGTCCGATGATGCTGCAACTCTAACATTTGATCTTGATGCGAGTGTTGAAAGGGTCATCTGATCCCGTATTCCAAAATCTGCCGGAAGCGCATGGTGCTTCACCAGTTTTCTTGGATCCATGCCTGTTTCTCTTGCAAATTCAATCAGGTCTCTATGGGATTTTTCTGTTAGATCCTCGGTGTGCATTATGACAGGTTTCCCGAGATCCTTCGATGACATTATCGCATATTGAAAAATATCCTCAGATATTTTCAATAT
>JAJYZU010000158.1 GCA_021799755.1 Thermoplasmata archaeon | reverse complement strand
TGGCAAACTATTCATGAGATTGTATGAAAGCTTCCTGCCTTCTTCTCTTCTTCCGGTTATTATGCCAATCTTAACTGGCAGATCAAGAATACCCGCAAGGCTCACTGGAAGTTCAACACACACCACAGGGTAACTTTTTGCAAGTTCAGCAGTAAACTTGTCCTGATACCCTGAAATTGTAAATATAAGATCTGGTCTGAGCTCGTCCAGTATTTCACGTCTGACAAAACCATAAGAGCCTATTTTTCTCTTTCCTGAGGTTTCAGGGGGCCTGACACAAAAAGCAGAAATGCCAACAATCTGATCGGAAAGGCCCAGTTCAAAGAGAATTTCCGTTAAAGAAGGGCTGAAGCTTACGATTCTCTGCGGATTATCTGGAATCTCAACCTCGTCCTGCCTGTAAGAATAGACTTTATGGACGTTCATCTTAGACCCTCATCAATTATGTCTGCATTTATCAAGAACGCTCACCCAGTTGCAAATTCTGATGCTTTAGCATAGAGTATCTGGCACATCAAATACCGCAAATAAACACTATGGATATAACTTGAACTGTTATTCCTGTTTCCAACATTATAACATCAAAACAGTTTCAGATGGGATAGTCTATTCTTTAGAAATAACATATTTTTAGTGATTTCTGAAAATATCAACATTATTATGCCGTCAATAGTTTCCGTTCGATGCCCGAGTGGGGTAATTTGGATATCCTGAAGGCCTGCGGAGCCTCAGATCCGGGTTCAAATCCCGGCTCGGGCGATTATATAAAATTCCATATCCCTACTATAATTAGCCCCTATTTTTTGATGCAATGAGTACAAATGTATGCGTTAATTTTTAAATATATGAGGATTTCCAAAAACCCCCACCGAAAACCTTTTTCATGACCTAATTATCATTATCCCTGAATCTTTACCATACTGGATTATCTGAGCTATACAAGGAGATTGAAGCACTTGGTGATCCCTTTACCGGTATCTCAGATCGAATTGATTTCGAACGGATAAGGCAAATGTTGTCCAATCTGTATGGGAATTATACAGAGAAAGATGGAATACCAAATTATGATCCCGTTATGATGGTTAAGATTCTACTATTGAAGCAGTGGTATTCTCTCTCAGATCCGCAGATAGAGAGATATCAGAGACAGAATATCATTCATGAAGTTTCTCGGATTTCCTGAGAAGTTGCCGGATCGAAATACAATCCGGTGTTTTCATGAACGATTGTCAAAGACCGGTAAGGACCGTCTTGTTTTCAACGAGATAAGAGACTAGGTCATGTCAAAACGAATAAGGATAAAGAAAGGCACCATGCAGGATGCATCCTTCATCGAGGAAGATTAGGAAGAGTAAGGAAAGCCAAGGGGTGATGATGCAAATACACGCAGATCCAGAGAGGGTGCATTAGCAACAAAGAATGATAAGAAACATTTCGGCTACAAGGCACATACGCTTGTCAACGAGATCAAGACAATAGAAAAATTATCAGTAACACCTGCCAATTTACATGTTTGCTATGGGAGATTTAACCTGCATGAAATGAATTCCGGGAAGCCGTGATTCAGGCAGGGAGAGGGTGTAAGTGAATCCTGTGGGTTTTGGGCCCACTTTCGCATTTTTCACCCTTAATCACAATAGCTAATAAGCAAATTCTTCCCAATGGGGAAGCGCATAGGTGGATGCATGGCGATCATTACTCCCTGTAGGCATTGTAGGCAGAAAAGGGATAAAAATGCTATAATGTGGAATAGACACACATCAGAAGATGCATCAGGTGGAGGTTCAGAATGAGATTGGAAAGGTAATGTGGAGAGGCCAGATATCAATCGACAGGAAAGGTTTTGACACACTGCTTGAAAAAATAAGGACCATAGAGAGAAGCAATAGTGACATGGTGAAGGGAATATTCATGAATCCCACAGGCAACTACCATATGCCTTTGCATCACTTCCTAGAAACAAATGGCTATACCGTAATATATGTAGATCCAAGGGTAACGGATTATGCCAGGAAAATGGAAAACCTCGGAAAGGAGAAATCCGACGCCGTGGATGCAGCAATGCTTGCATCCACACCCTGGAAGGACAAAAAGGCCTTTGACAGAAACACAAACGTGAGAGATCCCCTATCCGAACTGACAAGACTGCATGATTCAGTAACAAAAAACATAACAAGGATCACAAATATCATTGGAAGTGATCTTGCCTGTATTTTTCCGGAATTCAAAGAGGTCTTTCCGGATATCGGGACAGCCATATCCTTGGCTATCCTGGATCAGTTCACGACCCCGGGGGCTGCTGTGAAAGTGGGCATGGAAAGGGTATGGAATGTCATGCAGAAAGCAAGCAGGAATCATTACAGGATTGAGGAAACGGCGAAACTGATAAATCTTGCAAAAGAAACAATAGGCATACCTGATGAGTATGGGATATATACATTCAGGATAAGGCAGAATGTTGCTAGACTGATCTCAGAGAAAAAACAGCTAAAGGAGATAGAGGAAAAGATCCACAAACTGGCAGAGAATAATGAGAACGTAAAAAGGATAGATGGCATAAAAGGTATCGGTCTCGTCAATGCAGCTGCAATCGTCTCTGAAATTGGTGACATAAAACAGTTCGATTCCGCACTCAAACTGCAGTCATAAGGTGGAAAGGCACCAAGGATGACAGGATCCAGAGAGAGGGATCATGCAACCGGGATCTCTAGGATCCGTAATTCCTATCTTTCAAATTCCGTTTATGAAAGTGCCTGATCCCTTGTCCATCATAAGAACAGGGAATTCCTGATGGTATATGAAAGGGAGATAGGAAAAGGGAAGAAGAAACAGGCATACATAGTTGTTGCCAGACATCTACTTTACCATGTATATTCAATGATGAAGAATGAGAAACCTTACAGGGTAAGATTACCAAATACGAAAGGGGGGAGAGGGGAACTGCTTCATGAGCCTGCAGGTGAACAGTTAGATGCAACCCCCCTTGGATTCCCCCCTTAATCTCATATAGGTGATTCTCGGATCGATCTAAGTCTTCCCGGAATCATATGTTACCGGGATAAGGGATATTTCGGATCTGAATGCAG
>JAJYZU010000157.1 GCA_021799755.1 Thermoplasmata archaeon | reverse complement strand
AGATTTCTAGACGGAAAGTTCGGGAGCACGCAATCTTACCAGTTCAACGATCCAACTTTTGGGGTTGTAAATTTAAAAGTGTATGGGGAATACAGGTGGAAAATATCGAATCCGGAAAACTTCATAAACCAGTTTGTGGGAACCTTTAATGTTGAGACATCGGACCAGGTGGATTCAAGGTTGAAGGAACAGATGGTTATTCTCGTATATAATGCGCTCGGCAAAATGAAGGACCAGGGATTGAAAGTTACTGATATACCGGCTAATCTTCTCAATATAGAACAGGTCGTTCTGGCAACTGCACCGGATCAGTTCGCACAGTATGGGGTTGAAATCAACAAACTATCAGGATTGACCATTAACCTGCCAGATGAAGTTCAAAAAGCAGTGGACAAGAGATCAGAGATGTCAGTTCTTGGAGTGAACTATCTGCAGCTTCAGGCAGGTGAGGCAATGGTGGATGCAGCAAAAAATCCTACTGGAGTTGCAGGAGCAGGAGCTGGGATAGGTATTGGTCTTGGAGCCGGGGCAGGAATGGGATACGCTATGGGCGGCCAGATGATGGGAGGAATGTCATCCGGATTGCAGCAGTCACAGACAAAACAGTGCCCAAAGTGTGGAACCATTGTTCCTGTTACAGCAGCATTCTGTCCGAACTGTGGTACTTCGCTGCAAAGTCAGCAACAGCAGGGAACCATAAAATGCCCAAAATGTGGAACAGAATCGCCTGCTGGAACCAAATTCTGTCCTAACTGCGGAACACTTCTCGAGGTTGAAAAGATAAAATGCCCCAGTTGCGGCGTGGAATCTCCAAAAGGTACCAAGTTTTGTCCAAATTGCGGTAAGCAACTCTAAGGTGATCATTATGTATTGTGCAAAGTGTGGAGCTCAGATAGCAGACGACTCGGAATTTTGTCCTAAATGCGGATACAAAATTGGCACTCCGGTAACGCAGGTGCAGACTTCTTCTCAGCCAGGCGATAGTCGACCGGTGATTGCATCAAATCAGGTGCAGGAACTAAAGTGTCCCAGCTGCGGAGCACCAATAAAACCGCAGCTTGGAGAGATGATTATTACATGTGAATATTGTGGAGCAAGCATAACTCTCAACAATGACGGTTGGAAAAGCATGTCAAAGCACACAATGTTGCCTCTCAAAATTCCAACAAGTGATTCCCTTGTCCCTATTTTAAAGGATTATATGGATAGAGGTTTACTAAGAAAGCATCTCGAGGAAGAATCAAAAAACGAGGGAATGAATCTCGCATACATTCCCTATGTGATAGTCCCTGTTTCAGCAAGAACGCAATATACCTATGTTAGTGAGGCATCTGAGGTAGGATCCATAGCGGGAACTGCCATGCTAATGGGTCTGATGGGTGGCGCAATGGGGGGAGGAAGAGGACGTGGCATGGGCATGGGAATCGGCATGATGGATGGAGCCATGATGGGCGGCATGATGATGGGTGGAATGGGAGGTGGAAGGGGAAACCTGAGATCAAATACCCTTGACCAGAATTACAATTATCCCGTAGTTGCTGTTAAAGGACTGCTCAGCTATCAGCCAAAAGACTATTCCTTCGATCTCACAAGCAGAGTAGTTTTTGATGTCTCCAAAATACCAAAGGGAATAAAAGTGCTTAATGGGGATATAAGTGAGGATTCAGCCAAATATCAGGCAAAGACCTTTGTGGATCAGTTGCAAAGTGACAAGGTTCATCAGCGTTATCACATGGTACAAAAAATCTCAACCCAGGATGATGTGGGAGATGCAGAGTTGCTTCACGTGCCGGTCTGGTTTGCGAAGTTCGTTCACAAGAACAACGCCATTTCACTGGTGATAGACGGTAACTCGGGTAGGATAATCAACAGTATTGGTCTGGAAAAGTAAATTGTAATCTCATCCATTATTTTTTAGAGACCTGGATGCTTCTGTATGTAAGAGCAAGCCTCAGGAACGGCAACCCCTGGAAACGTGCTGGGTTGAAACTTTTTGAAAATCTCTCAACTCTGGAATTCTTCACGTACCAGTACATCAGTTCTCTGGTTCTTGTCGATGCCTCAACCACAACCGCAGCAGTCTCCGATTTTGAACGGATTAACCTGTCAAGCTGGTTATCTTCAATCTCATCCACCAGGGATAATTTCACGAGAAAATCATACGAGGGCGGTTCAGTTACATGAACCAGCGAATCTGAAAGATCAGAAATGAATTTCATTACCCGGATGTAATTATCCTTCCATTCCGGATCCAGGAAAGTTAGCTTGGACAGTGTGGACAACAGGTAGTTTTTGACAAGGAAGAAAAACTCTACCTCGGAGTCGTACTCTTCAACAGTATTGGATATTATGCATTCAAAAGTCGGAAATCTGGTTGGTTGATCCATATGTATCAACAACCTAATAATTCATAATATTAGTATATTCGTAATATCATACTTGTATTGATAATTTTGAATCGGAGTTCTCAGATCAGAAGAAGGCAACGATGATAAACATTATTGCACATAGCATTCGTATTCTATCGCAGAAAAGGAAGACTTAAATGCATCTCAGGAATCTTAAGTAACTGACTGAATGGCTCTTTTGAGACTCATAAAATATCCTGGTGCAAAAAATGTTCTGATCCCTGAGATTTACAGGGTCTTCAGAATGTCCGGTTTGAGAATGATGGTTGATGTCTTTGGCGGATCCGGTTCTGTCTCCCTTAACGTCAAGGCAGAAATGAATGTGTATAACGATTATGAAATCGAACTTGCAGAAATGTTCAGGGCAATTCAGGAGAAGCCAAATGAAACCAGGAAGTTGCTATCCCAAATTTCGCGTTATCTTCAACAGCCTCACGCATCAAAAGGAATGAGGAAGTCAAACGGTCATGGAGCAGGAAATCAAAGCGATAGGGGTCTGATTGAATACGTAGAGGAATGGGAGTCCTATCGACAGTCTATTCCGAATGTTGCACACAGGTCCAGAAAATGGCAGGGCAGGCTTCCGACAATCGAGGAAAGATCTGTATACACAATTTACAAGTTCAGCTCAAGCTTTGGAGGAATGGGAAAAACCTATGCAACCACAAGAGAAAAATCAGTTCAGCGGT
>JAJYZU010000156.1 GCA_021799755.1 Thermoplasmata archaeon | reverse complement strand
CTGGTGATTATCTCAAACGAAAAACCATATTTTGCAAGGGAATCTTCTCCCATTATACCTGATGGCACAAGAAACGCTGCGTCTGAACCAACTATGCTCTGAAGAAATTTTTCTCCTTCCTTGACCGAGTGGGAATTGCCGGGCAATTCGCTGATCGAATCGGAATCCTTCAGATTCAGTGCGAGACCCGAACCCGCAATGGGATTTATCAAAAAGGCAATTCTTTTTACCAAATCACTTCACGATATACCAGATATTTGTAATTTATTTATCTTTCCTTGATTTTTAGAACCTCTCATGATGAGTAAAAGTCTATGACTGCAGCATTCATGTCCTGACCGACAAATGCAAGAGTGACTCCAGAGGTAATGCTGTTGAACATGATGCCCATGTTAAGAGTTTCTCCTGCAGAAATATAAAATGTATAAGGTGAAAGTAATCCTGAAACCGTTTTGTCACCCTGTATATAAGTGACGTTTGAAAGAGTCAATGTGAAATTTAGGGTAGCCTGCGAGAATATATACATAGTTACGCTGGTTCCTGCATCTCCTGAATTATATAGCGAAATGTGATAGGTTTGCCCGGTAACCACTGGATAGGTAATCGGATTAACCGAATGATCCACTGAAAGAGTCCTGCTCAGTCCTACTGCAGCAAGTTCAACGCCGACAGAAACCTTTACCAGACCGGAATACGCTGTTATTGTGATATTATACAGTCCAGTCTGGTTGATGCCCTGCGGAACCACGGTTATGTTGAAGTAACTCTCCTGTCCTGCAGCGATTGCGCCCGTGTCTCCGGAGACATAAAAGGGGAATGACGGTGAAACTGAAAAAGACGGAGTATATGGGTTGTTTCCGGTGTTTATCACACCCAGTTCGTACACAGCGATGGTACCCGTTCCCAGCAGATCGATGGCAGAATGTGTGATGGGAGTTACCTCCATGCTGTTCATGTAGGCGTGAGTTTGCACTGGGACTAGTCCAAACACCATCAGCACAATAACAGCAACGAAAATAGACCTGCCGAGAGCGCCTGGCCTGGAAATCGCATTCAGCGGTTCAGGGCTGTGATAACCAAGGAAAATAAGGAATATTGGTAGTATTATTAGAAATGGGAAAAACAGGCCGACAATCACAAGAACTGCGATCACGGGTAACTGAACCGAAGAGATCCTGTTTCCCAAAACACCCTTCCATAACAAACCGCCGTCCAGGGAACCGAGAGGCAGTGCGTTCAGTGAATTGACAATTGTGCCGACCCATCCTGCAAATTCCACCGGACTCATTATACCAGACGGAGGCGATACAAGCCTGAGCACCGGCAAAAAGAGTAATGGTTGCCCCACGGTGGAATAGACAGGCGATGATGATCCGCTGTATATGATGTTCTGCATCATTGGCAAAGATCCCAGGGCGATTAGAAAAAATGATGCGACATAGCCGAAAAGTATGGGGATGCCACCAATTTCCACCATTGATTTTGAGTTGCTGTACGGTTTCCTGTTGACATTAACAGATCCTATAAAGCCGAGGGAGACTGGATTTGGTATAAATATGGGCATGGTGTACTTCATGCCGTTCCGTTTTGAAGCAATCAGCCTTCCGAACTCCCTAAAAAACATGAAGAAGAGTATAGGAAGAACAAAAAAAATCACGGAATAAATTAATGTAAGAACCGCTGATCCCTGGCTGAAGAAGTTTTCAGTGTAGAGGAAACCGACAAAAACCAGAGATGCAACTGTCAGGACAAGGAATATGGGCGAAAGGTTTCCTTTCCTTCTATAACTTTCGCCTGCGGGTACTATGAAAATTGAACTCCTCTGTGATCCTGAGGTAAATGCGGTATAGCCAATCCTGCTCAGATCTTCCACAAGATTATCGAAAAAATATTCCGGCATGGATCTGAAAT
The DNA here is from genome assembly GCA_021799755.1 of Thermoplasmata archaeon. The sequence continues at coordinate 1,208 of JAJYZU010000156.1, read as the reverse complement.
CTTCGACTGAAACCTCCAGCGAATTCTCTTCGACGCTAAGTTTTGAATTATTATACCATTTGGCGACGATCTTCCTTATCTTTTCGATCTCTGCCTCTTCCATATTTTTCTGGGATTTAATTAAAAAGGGTCTTAATTAAGTTTTCATCAACATTTCTCTGAGAAGTGCCATCCACCATTCTGCTATTTTTTTTCGTTGTGTTGAGCAGTTCTTCCTTTCCGGTACCAAAATTTGAGAGATCAAATCTGTTTGATATTATGGAGAAGCCATTGATTCCAGCATCAGATCTCCTCGTAACCAGTATTATGCTTTCCTTTTTCCTGAGAATCATTGGAATAACTATGTTGATCTCCTCCTTTCCCAATGGAATTGTGGAAAACATCACTGCTGTTTCGCCCTTTCTAAATATTTCCTTTGAATGTTCCACTGCCAGTTCGGCAATTATCTTGGATGATCTTTCCCTGTATTTGAACGCGTCCATTGAGTTGGATATGAAGACATTAAGCCTCGAATCAAGTTCTTCAAGAGATGATGACAGGAATTCCTGCAGTCTGTAGGCAACGTCGCCTATCTTCTCAGTATAGATCAGGGCAGCAGGGCCAGCAGAGAAAGTCAGTCTCTGTATTCCCTCCTGCACGGTTTCGGTGGAGACGATCTTCAGGAAACCTATTTCATAGGTTGAACTGAGATGGGTGCCACCGCACCCTTCAACATCCACTCCTTCTATTTCGACGACTCTCAACTTTGAATCCAGAGGAACACCTCCCTGGAATAATCGGAAACCATACTGGGAAATAGCCTTGTTCCAGTCCATGTTCCTTACCTTTATGCTGTGGTTTTCGGTGATGATCTGGAGACATCTCATCTCAATCTTTTTGATCTGTTCCTGGCTGATCTTCTCATAGTGTGTGACGTCCAGCCTTGACGTCTCTATTCCCTTCTGTACGCTGTTCTGCCATACATGATCCCCCAGTATCTCCCGGGTAACTCCCAGCAGGAGATGCGTAGCGGAATGATGGATCATCAGCTGTCTTCTCCTTTCATAGTCTATGAAGCCCCTGACTCTGGAATGTTCCGGTATGCTGCCGTTTATCCTGTGCACTATTGTCTTGCCTATCTTTTCTACCTTGGTTACATCTATTTTCCTGCCGTTATAGATCAGGTATCCAAGATCGGTGGGCTGTCCGCCACCCTCCGGATAAAACGC
>JAJYZU010000015.1 GCA_021799755.1 Thermoplasmata archaeon | reverse complement strand
AATATTTTAAGTCCAGCATGCCATGAACCATAGAAAAGTGGAACCTGATGATTGACATTTGGACAGAGAAGTACAGACCGAAGAACCTATCCGAAATAGTTGGACAGGAAGAGAACGTTAGGAAATTAAAGTCCTTCGTTGATCGCAGGGAGTTGCCCCATCTTATATTTGCAGGACCTGCGGGGATAGGTAAAACATCGGCTGCTCTTGCGCTGGCCATGGAACTCTTCGGCCAGGAATGGAAGCAGAACATACTTGAATTGAATGCGTCCAACGAGCGCGGAATAGATGTAATAAGGGAAAATGTAAAGGATTTCGCCCGCATAATGGCGTCCAATGAACTTGGATTCAAGATAATATTCCTGGACGAGGCAGACCAACTGACTCCGGAGGCTCAGGCTGCGCTAAGGAGAACCATGGAGGTCTACTCCTCCACTACAAGATTCATATTTTCATGCAACTATTCTTCTCAGATTATACCTCCTATACAGTCAAGGACTGTAGTTATGCGTTTCAGACCTGTTAAACCAGAGGAGATGGTAAAGAGATTAAGGTTCATTTCCGAGCAGGAGAAACTCACCATTGATAACGAGTCGCTTATGTCCATTGCAGAGGCCTCTGAAGGAGACATGAGAAGAGCACTGAATGTTCTCCAGTCTGTTAAGGCCTCAGGGAACTCTGGAGCCATGAATATATTTGAAATACAGGGCATGGCCAACAAAGAGGCTTTCAGAAAACTCGCAGCAGCCTCCTTGGCCGGCCTGTTCAACGACGCTAGGGAAATGCTCGATAAGATGCTTATCGAGGAAGGCCTTTCCGGAATCGACATTGTCAGGGGCATACACTCGGCAATCCGGAGAGAGAACATGCCAGCAAAGCAAAAGATTCAGGTGATAATGGCATTAGGAGACGCTGAGTTTCGACTTGTCGAGGGATCCAGCGACAACATACAGCTGGATGCAATGATAGCACGGATTTGCTATATAGGGCAAGAGATCAACTGAATTCTATGGAAGGGCCGGTAGATCAGCGGTAGATCGCCTGCTTCGCAAGCAGGAGGCCTCGGGTTCAAATCCCGACCGGTCCATTTAATCTATTAATCGAATACTATTTATCCTGCCATTCGTTATGTTATCATGACCATGCAGCCAAAGTATCGGGAACTGCTTCTTGACGAGGACGTGCGAAGGTGGTTTGAGAACCTAAGGGCAAAGTCTGTTCTTACGGCAACAGTGGCATTGAGAAATCTTGGCCATTATTGCGAACTTACCCAGACAAATCCAAAAGAAATCCTGAAAAAGGCAGGGGCGGATGAGAAGGATTTCAGGTACGAATTTACAGATTTTGTCAGGAAGATGGAGAAAGAGGGCAAGGCAGGATCATACATAGCGAGATTCAAGAAGGTCATTCTATCATGGCTGAAGTTTAACGGTATCGGTTTGCAGTTAACCGTTAACATCTCTGGGGAAAACGAAACACCGACAATCGCTAACGAGAGGGTGCCAAGCAAGGAAGAGCTGGCAAGAATCATGAGGAAAGCTACCTCAAGAGCTAGGGTTGCAATAGCGATTATGGCATTCTCCGGTTTGAGGCCAGAATCCCTTGGAGATTATGAAGGTACGGACGGTCTCAGACTTGGCGATCTCAAGGATTTGCGATTAGCAGACAAGATACAGTTCGACAAAATACCAGCAATGATTGTGGTCAAGAACAAGCTGAGCAAGGCTAGGCACCAGTATTTCAGCTTTGTTGGTGAAGAAGGGGCAACCTACATTAAAGAGTATCTGGAAGAGCGGAGAAAACAGGGGGAAGAGCTGACATATGATTCCCCTTTGCTGCAGTTCGATGTGAGAGGCGTAAAGAAGAACAACTTCCTACGGACGACTCTGGTTACAAGGGACATAAGGGAAGCGATAGAACAGGCAGGACTGAAGATGAGGCCATACGTGCTCAGGGCATACTTCTCAACTGCACTTGATATTGCGGAATCCAAGGGCCTGATATCGCATCCCTGGAGGCAGTTCATAATGGGCCACAAGGGAGACATAGAGGCGAGATATTCCACAAACAAGCGATTACCGCCTGACATGATAGAGGAGATGAGGCAGTCATATCAGAAATGCCTCAAGTATATGGAAACGAGAGTGAGCGAGGTATCAGAGGACAACGCAAGACTTTATTTGCAGCAGCAGCTTCTTTCCGCAGTGGGATACAGGCAGGATGAAATAGATAGGATGAATCTTGCAGATACAACCACAGAGGATTTCCAGAAGCTGTTGAGAGACAAGGTGGCGGGAGCAATGGCAAGCAACGGCTCGAAGCAGAAGCTCGTTCCCATGAACGAGATAGAGAAGCTCCTCAGCGAAGGATACGAGTTCCAGGCAGTCCTGCCCAACGGAAAGGCTATAATGAAACTGCCATTCTAACAGTGTGGTTGTACCTTGCCATGTAGAAACTGTCCATCCGATTTCATCCTGAACTGCAAACGATGTGAGGCCGTAATTAGCATAATCAAAAGCGCCCCCAAGGACATACGAGTTTCTGATCTTTATGCAATTCTGAAAAGTAAGATGTCCCACAAGACCATTGATAAGCACATTGGCGAACTAATGGATAATGGATACCTATTCAAATTTATCCGAAGCAAAGACGATCACGAGCACCTTGAGATAGACAGCAACAAAATCTATGTGTCAATGGTAGAGAAAGACCCTAGGCTAAAATGGAAGCTCATAAAGGAAAGTGCATTCTTTCCATTTGTACTGGCATCTGAGAAGAGCAACTTTAGGGAAGCTTTGGCAATAGACTGCCCAGAATGTAGAACCAAAGGAATAGAGCCTGTGTATAGCAGGACTTTCAGACATTATTCAAAGGGGCACCCCTTCACGATGGTAGAGACAATAAAGTGGGAATGCCCTAAATGCAGCTTTAAGCACAAAAACTCAATGAAAAGCCACATCGCTTTCTGATTCTGAAAGGTATCTAAAACGATACAATACCTTGATCTGCATTATTTATTTATGCAGGAAGGCAGGGTTGCCAGAGAAATAACGATATCAGACTTGAAGAGGAATTTTATGCAAGAATTCCCCGATAGTCCACTGACTCCAATTCTTCTTTGCGAGCCGGATTCAATGAGTGTAGACGAGCTCATCGCCAAAACTGGCACCTGGCTTGCTTTCCTGCAACAAAAAAAGGGTTCGAGAAAATGAAAAAGGTGAGAGTGAGTTTGGGAAATGACGGTGAGGGGCCTGTTTATTTTGAGGGTTCCGCGCCTGAGATAGTGAGATACGATGTAGCAAAGCCAGAAAGAAAAGGCACCATAGAGAGGCTTCAGGAAACGGTTATCGAGAAAACGGTTAACCAGTACGAGCTTGAGGACAGGAGGCAGATCGCAGCAATTCGGGAGTTCATGGAACGGAATCCCGACATAAGCTACGTGGAGTACGAATCAAATCCTGTATTGAGGATGGATCTCGTGATTACGAGACGCGGGCTGATCTTCAAGCGCGAGGAAGCATCGATATCTGCAACACTGACACCGAACAGGAGATTCAGGGCACAGAGGTAATCATGGACGAGGATGCTCTAACCTTCGGATTCCTGATCACCGCAGTTTCGGTGTTCATAACCGGCCTGGTATGGCAATGTTTCTGGTCCTTCCTCTTTGCCATGACAATGTCCGGCAACATATTCTATGAGACAATCGGGGTTGTGGGGTTTCTGCTGGCATTCGTTGGAGCTCTTGTCCTGTTGTACTGTGCTCTCATTCTTCTCGTATATGTCTTCATTTTTGCCTTAATATTTGGCATTCCGGCATACCTGATCTACCTTGCCCTTGGTCTCGAATACAGCATAATTCTCGCTGTCGTTATCGGCGTCATAATACTCGTATACCTGATAGAAACCCATACGGTAAAGGTGGAGCACTATACAATAACAGTCAACCTCCACCGACGATACGTAATAAGAAGGTAGCTGGATATGAATAAATATTTGGAAAGCCAGAATACGACTATGAGAGAATATGGCTTTTCGGAGCTCATAAATGCAAGGCGCGTGTTGTCAAAGCCATTCATAGATCTGCCTCTTAGGAATGAGCAGAGGTTATTCTATGACCTCTCAAGGAGACTAAGAAGGTTTGCCGGTCATACGACGCTTGCCTACAACATCATACCCGATGTTGAGAGAGGAAAGTTCAGGAGAGAGGAATGCTCCCCTAAAGCGACAGATCTCAGGGACTACATAGAGCACAAGGGAAACCGCAATGTATCCATAACGGGCGTTTCTGGCCAAGGAAAGAGTTACCTGACAATGCACCTCCTGCATAAATTCGAAGACAGGCAGAGGATCATATTCTCGTTTAAGCCAGATGACCATGAGGTTCACCTGGGAATTCCAGTGATAGAAGCAAAGCAGTGCCTTCCAAATCCGTTCAGGGACATAAACGCCTTCTCCGAATCGTATATGACGGCATTCTTCGGAGAGAAGGTAAGCTCAGGCATTCAATTGCAGCAAACGCCGGCGTTCCTGCAGGAAATAGCATCGCAAAGCAGCGACTGGAAAAGCTTCATGAAAACGATCAGCGAAAAGAGGAGATCGGCATCGAAGAACCAGATCGAGACGCTCAATGCAATAGAGCAGAACGTGAAATCCCTTGTTGTGGAAGATATGGGGAATGTAGAGCTTGCCAACGAAAGCACTGTGTTTGACTTCTCAACACTGCCCACAAAACAGGCACAGAATTTCTATGCCGAGCTGATGCTCAGGCAAATCTATAGGGAGATGGAATCCAGAGCAAGGAAGGATGTGCTTATCTGCATAGACGAGGCCCACAGGCTCACGAAATCATACCACACCATCCTCGACGTAATGAGCAGGGAAATAAGGGACAAGGGAATGCTCTGGATCATAACGCAGAACCTCATCGACATACTACCGGAAATGAGAGCGAACTTTGGCACAAAGTTCTCATTCAGGCTTGGAGATGCTGATCTGCAGATGCTCTCCTACAACCAGCTTGTGAGATATTCCGTTTCTGTGCTGCATCCTCGACAATTTACGGACATAGAGTTCCCAGAGAGCCAGGCATTTAACCCTGTAATGACGTACATACCCAACGGCACCGAATACAAAGAATCGCCAAGGATTCTTGCAGCGGTAAAGGAAATAAAGATGGAAGAGGGAGCAGGAGGGAGAGGGAAGGATATCAACTTTAAGGAGGAGGTTCTTCTCATCCTCGGAGAGAGGATGTCCTATGCAACTGAGATGGGCAAGGAAATATCCGCGAAATACGGCATAGAAAAAGACCAGGCAAAGCTGAGGATAAAGTCGGTATTGGAAGAGCTGAAAAACAGCAACGAGGTTGGAAGGGTTAAGTATCTCAGGGACGGAAAGCCCATTGTGATGTACTATTCCAGGCGTCCTAATCTTTCGAATCTGCACACGGGAATGCAATCCCAGGCAGTAGACATTCTCACGGAACTCGGCGTATCCATTAACAGGATATCCACCACGGGAGAGAGAGGGGCCTTCGACGTAGAGACAGATTTCTTCATGGTAGAGATTGAGACAGGCCTGAAGCACAGCATGGAGGACCTGAAGGAAAGGATTGCAGGCACGAACCTGAGAGTGGTAATAATCGTTCCCAATAAAGAATTGATTGACAAGTACAAGGGGCTTGGAGAACGTGTATCGACAATAACAATGGATTCGCTCAGGGAAATGCTAATAGAAACTGAAAGGAGCGGCCACTCATAATATATGCAGTGGAAATAGAAGCAGAAAGATGGTGGCGCCCAGCGCAAGACCAGCCAACTCTTTAGGGACTTTGAGCGCGTGAAGCAGTGCTACCTCTCCTATAAGTAGAACAGCGATGATGACAGTGGTGGTTTGGGATATTAACATAGTATTTATTCCGTAGATAAAAATAAAACTCTTTCCCTACTCGTTGGGGATAATCAAAGGTTAATTCAGTCTGATCGATTTTGTTACTTGTAGCGCAGCACCACTACCAGATGCATTGTTATATTCCCAAACAAGATAATACGGTCCTGCCGAAGGAAGATATGCGGTGAAACTGCCGTTCCTAGATTGCGTTGAATTATAGACGCTACCAATGGAGTATTCAGGCGATGCTTTTATGGCCTGCTCGATTATTGCCGTCGTATTATAGTATGTAAAGGTGGTATCATTATAACCGGCGTTGGGTGAGTATAAAACAAAGTAGTACGCACCGGGCCTTATCTTGGCATTTATTGAGGTCAGAGAACTCGATCCACTGGTTGTAGCATACACATAGCCATTTATCTGGTCGTATAGATCATAGTTAGAATACTCGCTTGGAGTCATAATATAGAAGGTAGTAGGATGGTTCGATTCAAATGCGCCAGTTATGGTATAATTTAACACCGTACCGTTATAGGACGGCAACATCATGTTGTCTAGATAAGTAATGCGTCCAAACATATCCCACACTTCGCCCGTACCTGAAATTAAACTATCCAAAGGAACATCTCCCATGTATATTTGGTACTCCGAAGGTGTCATAACGAAGAATTGCAGTGGCCGTGTTGATGAATATGTCCCAGTAATTGATTGCCCATTGGAAGCGTTGAACTCCACAACGTAAACCCCAAAAAGACTGTTTAGAGACGTTACATGCCCAGCCGGCAATACAACGTTGGGATTCACTGCTGTTGTATTGACGTGCCACGTAACCGAAGCCGTAGAAGGCTTTGTTATTACGAAAAGGAGAGTAAGTATCACCATCATCAGGGTAATAGACGAAACGAGAATCGGAAGCTTGTCTATGGATTTATTGCTCATACAAATCACGTTCTGCTCTTTGTTTTGAACAATATGGAAGGAATGGGAAGAAATAAAATACCGGCTTTCTGGAAAGGTTAACCGCTAACCGTTATTCCAAGCGAGTTAACCATAAACTCTTAACTGTTTGCTTCCAAATTCAATGGATGATCATCTCCATCGCCAACCAAAAGGGAGGCTGCGGGAAGACAACTACTGCCGCAAACTTAGGCTCACTGCTATCGGAGAGGCACAAGGTATTACTGGTTGACATAGACCCTCAGGGAAACCTCACAACTCATTTTGGCATAAACAAAGATGACCTGAAATACACCATCTATGACACCATGCTCAACGGAAGGATCGAGAATACCATAATCCAGAAGGATGGTGTGGACCTAGTGCCTAGCACCATTGACCTGGCAGGAGCCGAGGTCGAGCTCACAGGAAAAATTGGAAGGGAATATATCCTTGACAACGAACTTAAAAGGATATCAAGGAAATATGACTATATCCTGATTGATACACCACCAAGCCTTGGTGTCTTCACCATCAACGCACTGGTGGCATCCGATTATGTCCTTATACCGGTGCAGGCAGAGTTCTTCGCCTTGGAAGGTCTTACACAACTTCTGAAGGTCATAGACCTGGTAAACTCAAGGCTTGCGAAGAACCTAAAACTTCCCGGTATGGTAATGACCATGTTCAACGCTCGTACAAGGTCGTCGAAAGAGGTTCTTGAGGATGTGAAGAAGCACTATGCAAAGAACTTGTTCAAGACAATAATTCCAAGGAATGTTACAGTAACGGATTCGACAATGGCAGGATCGCCAGCTGTGAAATATCGTAGGAACGCACCAGCTTCAAAATCCTATGTGGAACTGGCAAAAGAGCTTGACAGAAGATTAAAGGTGAAATGATGACAGATATCAGGAAGAGAGGTTTGGATAGCCTAATATCCCGAAATTCGCGCTCTGGCAATGAAATAAACGAAGGGCCAGAAAGATACACAAAGACAGTGGGTTTCAAGGTAACGGAGAGGCAGTATGAAACTTACAAGAGATACTCCAAGTACTTTGGTTCTGATGATCTAATAAAGAAGTGGCGTTCTGATATTGACAGGATTGAGCAGGAGAAAGGCAAGGACATGGAGAGCGTTGAAACTGAAATCAGGAAACGGTTAACTCGTGAATAATGAGGTGAGCGTTTGGCACAAAAAGAAGGAATACAGAAAGAGCAAAGCGATAAAACTAAAAATGAGCCGACAACGGGGTCAAAGAAAGGAAGTCCTTGGCTCTGGATTACGTTAGGAATGATGTTTGCTGCCATAATTTTAGGTCTCTCGCATGGATTATACCTTAGGGCTGTTTCTGGAGCTGTTTCAAACGTTCATGTCAACGGCATAGAATATCATTATTATGATCCACAGACAGGTGCTAACTGGACGTATTCTATGCCTGGAAACTACAGCATGGCAACTGGTTCCTCAGTGAACGGAACATATCCGTTCACATCCAGTCTTAATTGTTCCATGACATTCACCAATGCCTCCGCACTAACCCCAGGATTCATCTATCAGGTTCACAACTTACCCCTTACATTTTTTCCTTACACACCAACCAATTTCAACATAACAATAATAGCCCCTTCTTACCCATATACGGGTCCGCTTGATGTGAAGATATACGTCTACTATACTTGCTGAATCGCCTCACTGTCACTAAACTTGTAATTTTAGTAACGCCACTAAACACTGGACTTTAATAACATATGCATCACTAAATACTCTGATTTTAATGACGCTCGCCTTTGCCTATGTCAGGGCAAGTACCAAAGAAGAGGTAAGGCAGGGCTCCAATGAGAGACAGAAGGATGTAATCATTCAATACGCGGAATCCAGAGGATATGAGCTGGGCTTCTTCGAAGACCGTGCAAAGTCCGGGAAGAACACTCAGAGACCAGATTTCGAAAGGATGCTGAAATCTCTTGATGCCAAGCCGAAGGTTGTCATTGTTGCAAAGATAGACAGATTTGCCCGCTCCTTATCCGATCTCCTAAAGACGCTTGAATACCTTGACCAGAATAGTGTAGGATTCGTTAGTGTCAACGACTCTGGAATAGATACCACCACTCCAAATGGACGGCTCCTGCTGCAAATTCTGGGCGCATTTGCGGAATTTGAGAGGAACATGATCAATTCCCGGACCAAGGCAGGCAGGGAGCAGGCTCTGAACAAAGGAGTAAAGTTCGGAAGACCTGCCTTAAAGACCAGGAACGGCAGTTTCATAGATAAGAGGAAGGTACTGGAATTAAAAGAGAAAGGTCTGTCCGCAAGGGCTATAGCTAAGTTACTCGGATCTTCTATTACCCCGGTGCTAAGGATTCTCAAAGAAAATCGCTGAGAGAGAGTCGCGAAATGCGTCATTCCAATAGTCATTCTTTGCTTGAGTGTGTGTGTTTCCGAACGCGTCAAGCTCTTTATTATATATAATATATAACTGATACAATGAACATTATATTCTAAAAAATGGAATTTTTCGTATTTTTTGAATAACATCATCCCAATGTAAAAATTTACTCGTTTTTTGATACACACACTCTTGCATCAGAAATTACCATTTCCTAACACACATGTGTTCGACTCGTTCGATAGTATTAATAACCTTACTATCTGAGAATTATTGTGCATTGCAGATGATACAATGGATACAAAGAATCCCAAGTCGTTTATGGCTGCGAAGCTCACTGCCCGTGCAGCAGAAACAAGCAACATGAAGAATGCACAGGTTTTCAACATCGGCTATACTCCGAATGAGATACTCATTAGAACAGAATTGGAAAGAGTAACCGATGATCTTGCCGATTATGTAAATCTCGGCCTTCCGAGACACATCATCATCTACGGTTCCAAAGGATCAGGCAAAACACTGAGTGCACTTATCATGGCTAAGGCACTCAGGGACACCAAAGCTGTCCCCTATTTCTACATAAATGTCAGAGAGAACCCAACGTCTACAAAGATTTATCGTAACATAACTCGGCTATTTGGCAAGGGACACGAAGTGGAAGAGGTGAAGAGCAGATGCGACTCAATGCTTTCCGGAAAATCCATCGTAATTCTAGACGAAATCGACTTCCTGCAGGATTATGACGTTCTTTATCACCTAACGAGACACACAAAGGCAAACCTGATATTGCTGACTCAGAAGGTATACTGGTACAAGAACATGAATGACGAGAGTGTAAAAAGCTCATTGCAGCCTGACCATATTGTGTTCCATGAATACAGCACAGAAGAGATCAGGGAAATCTTGAAAATGAGGGCTAAAGAAGGCCTCAATGAATTCGACAAGGAGTCTTTAGGCCTCTTATCTGCCTTGCTTGTAAGGGACTACAGAAGCGATGCCAGAATAGGCATAAAAGCACTGGAAATCCTTGGCAGAAGCAATAAATGGGATGAGGATTCTGTGGCAACAGCACTGAAACAGGCTTATGTAGAAGTAGAAGGCGAAACGTTGAAGAACCTAGGAGATCGTGATTTATTGATACTGGCAGCTTTGATCAAGAACCAGGATACAAACAAGGCATATTCCGAGGTCTCAGCATCCAACCAGCTTCTACTCAGAGGAGTGAGCAAGTCAACATTCTTCCAGAGTGTAAACTACTTGCAGAACCTTGGCCTCATAACGCTGATTAAGAAGAAGATAGGCAGATATTATACAATGGAATCGCAAATATTATTATCTGATGCGTCGATTGTATCTGGAGAGTTAAGGAAGAGGCTTTAGGTAGCACTCAATATCGTGGTGTTTTACATGGTTGATACGTCGGAGGAAAAAAGTGATCCAACTCAAAAAGGTGGAAATGGGCAGAAGAGGTCATTAATTGAAGAACTCCCAAGAATAGTCGAAAGAGGTAAAAAGGAGGCCCAGAAAATTCTGGAGGGACTATCAAAGTCACAGAGAATAACGTTACAGACAAACGAACTGGTACTTCCAACAAAAGCGGAGGGTGGCTTAACCAAATTCACAGGTCAAACAGTCAAAAGCCAAGAGAGCAATGAGTTTCTCAACAGGCTCATTTATGGTGATAATCTTCTTGCAATGCAGGCACTTCTTGCAGGTGATCCAGATTCTGGTCTGCCCTCAATGCGAGGCAAGATAGACTTGATTTATATCGATCCTCCTTTTGACAGCAAGGCGGATTATCGAACAAGAATACACCTCCCATCTATGGACATTGAACAAAAGCCCTCGGTTATAGAGCAGTTTGCTTACTCTGATACCTGGAAAGATGGAACAAAGTCTTATTTGGAAATGATAGTTCCGAGATTATTTTTAATGAGAGAGCTATTGAGTGAAAAAGGCTCACTATACCTTCACATAGATTGGCACATAGGACATTATGTGAAAGTTATTTTGGATGCAGTCTTTCAGAAAGAGAATTTCAGGAATGAGATAATCTGGCAGCGAGCTGACCCACATAATGATGCCAAGAATCAATATGGGAATATACACGATACAATTCTGCATTATTCCAAAGTGAAGGGGGGGTCAATTTATAACTGGGACAAAGTCACAGTAAGCCTATCTGAAAGCGCCATAAAGGAGTATTCTTGGATGGAGTTGCCCAATGGCAAAATTGTGAAAAAAACCGCTCCAATCCCAGAGGGAGCTAAGATAGTCAAGTTAGAGAGAGCAACTCAAAAGGGGAATAACCCAGATAGAATTTTTGTTTGGCGCGGCGTTCTGCCAAAAGCAGGTCTTCAATGGATGGGCACAGAGCAAGAAATGGAAGAAATGTTACGGCAAGGGAAATTATTCTTGCCAAAATATCCCAAGGGTGCCCAAAGATGTAGAGTATATTATCTGGAAGAAAGACAAGCTGAAGGCCAGGTGATTCAAGATATCTGGCAAGATGTTGGTAGAATGAAGGGTGGCTCCGGAGGTTATTCGACGCAAAAGCCCGATAAATTATTAGAAAGGATCATTAAGGCGTCTTCAAACGAAGACTCGATTATAGCAGATTTCTTCGCGGGATCTGGCACAACAGGCGTTGTAGCTGAAAAACTTCTTAGAAACTGGATTATGTGCGATCTTGGGAAACCTGCGTGTATGATCTCAAGAAAACGTCTTATTGACCAAGATTCAAAGCCATTTCTTTACCAAGCCATTGGAGATTACCAGAAGGAACAGTTCGAAAGATCGCAATTCAGGCGTATAGGTGATCTTGCTCATGTAGTGATCAACCTATATGGTGCTCTGCCCTTTCCGATGCAGGATGGTACACCTGCTAATCTAGGATACATAAAACAGAGCAAGACACTTGTATTTGTCGACTCCCCAACAAAGATAACGGGATATGCGACCCTCAAAAAGGCCCAAGAGCTCAGAGCTTCTTTCATGGGAGGATGGGAGAAAATAATTGTCCTAGGTTGGAATTTTGGAACGGATATCGGTAAGATCATAGACAGTCTGAACGATGATAAACTCGAAGTACTGGTGATTCCCCCAGACCTGCTGGAAAAACTAAAACACAAAGCCGATTATGAAAAACTCATAAAGGAAGGTAGCGTAAGATTCAGCTCATTGCAATACCTCACTGTAAAACCGATCATTAGGAAAGCGGCAGAAGACGATAAGGAAGAGCTAATTATTGAGCTCGAAAACTATGTTCTCCTATCTCCAGATGCACTACCGTTAGATAAGGCAGACAAGGACAAACTTGAGAAGATAATCGAGGAAGACCCATTGAGCCTTGTTGAGTATTGGAGTATCGACCCTGAGTATGATGGGCAAGTGTTCAGGAGCAAATGGCAGGATTACAGGGAAAACCACGAAGGTACATCGAAAGTGGACAGGAAAGTGAAACTGCTTGTTCCCAAAGCTAAAGGGATGAGAAAGGTCTGTGTGAAAGCGGTGGACGTTTTTGGGTTTGAAAGCGTTGCGATCAAAGAGGTCAGTTGATGGTAAACATAAAATCTCTTGGCACCAAAGACATCCCGTTAAAACTTGCGAAAAGAATAACAGAAGAAGCCAGCGATTTGTGGAAATCCGGAGACTTCATGCAGAAAGTCACGCCCATAACACAGGAACTTCTGAAATTCTGGGACCCCAATGGTATTTTCTCCGATGAAAGAAACATTAACTTCCATGAGGGCCAATGGCAAGCCATTCTGAATATAATTTACGTCCATGAGGTACTCAAACTCAAAAGCGTTGGAGAAATCTATACTCAAATCTATCCCGAATTGTTGGCTCAAATGGATCTGCTTGATCTGAAGCGGGATAAGTATGAGCATCCAAAATATTGCGTTAAAATGGCCACAGGGACTGGTAAGACCTGGGTTCTTGACGCGTTGCTGATCTGGCAATACCTAAATTCAAAGTACGAAGAAAGTGAAAGCGGTGAGTATTCCAGGAATTTCCTTCTGGTTGCTCCGGGAATTATCGTCTATGAAAGGTTGTTGGATGCGTATCTAGGCAAGCGAAGAGAAGATGGAACCAGGGATTTTGAGCAATCCGACTTCTGGAAATTTGAAAAGCTCTTTATCCCTTCGGCACACAAGGACGAGATCTTTGGATTCATCCAGGGCTGTGTATCACAGAAGGAAGAAATCGGCAAGAAGGTGACCGGTGACGGCTTGATCGCAATTACGAACTGGCACCTGCTGACAGAGGACGAGGAAGCTATGGACGCCGAATCACCGTTGGACAGACCAGATATAACAGTGAATGAGCTGCTGCCCATTACGCCAGGAACTTCACAGGGTCACTCGTTGGAAGAACTGGACAATCAATACCTCAGAGGGCAGGAACTGAATTACCTGGCCAATTTACCCAGTCTCGTCGTTTTCAATGACGAGGCCCACCACCTTGGAGAGATGAAGAAATCGGACCAAATCGTGGAGAAGAAATGGCAGGAAGCACTCGACAGGATATCAGAGAACAAGAAGAACCGTTTCATTCAAGTTGATTTTTCTGCAACCCCATACGTGGTCACAGGAAGCGGCCAGAGCAGGGTACAAAATCACTTCCCGCACATCGTGGCCAATTTCGAACTAGTGGATGCCATAAAGAAAGGACTAGTAAAGACAGTAGCCATTGACAAGAGAAAGGAATTTGGTGCCATACCTCTTGAAGACCTGGAATTTAAGGCCGAGCGCGAAGGCAGGCAGGTATCCAGTCTTTCAGATGGCCAGAAACTGATGCTTAGGGCCGGAATGAAAAAACTCAACATATTGGAGGAGAAATTCACAAAACTTGATCCCACAAAATACCCGAAGATGCTTGTCGTTTGTGAAGATACTAAGGTAGTACCTCTTGTTGTAGCCTTTATGATGAAGGAGGGCTATTCCGAGGATGAAGTAATGGAGATTCATTCCACCAAGAAGGGCGATGTCAGTGAAGATGAGTGGAAGGCAATAGAGCAGAGATTGTTTGACATAGACCGACACGAGAAACCAAAGGTGATAGTTTCTGTCCTGATGCTCAGGGAAGGATTTGACGTAAACAACATCTGCGTTATAGTTCCTCTCAGATCAGCATCTTCTTATGTTCTTCTAGAACAACTGATAGGAAGAGGCCTAAGGCTGATGTGGCGGGGACCAGACTATGACGACATAAGGTCAGAGAACCGGGAAAAACTCCTGGTGAAGAAGGAAGAACCTGACAGTTACATAGATATCTTGAGCGTGGTCGAGCATCCCAACTTCATCGAGTATTACGAAAGAGTCCTTGCTGGAATGGTCGGCAAAGTTGGAGAAGAGCCAGCAAAGACAAAGGTTGTGGGTGACCTTATCAGGGTCGGACTCAAACCAAACTACAGAGATTATGACCTTTTCTGGATCATAATATTGCAGGAAAAGGAGGAGGAGCTTGCAGTCCCCGATCTATCCATTGAAAAACTTGAACCGTTTCCCATGAAACTTGAAGAATTAAGACCTCTGGTAAAGAACAAGGGAGACACCTTTTACAGCGAAGAGCTCACAGTAAAGACGACCTTTGGTGAATACACAGTCACAGCAGACATATTCACTGCCAAGAGTTATAATTCATTCATCCAGAAAGTAGTTAATGCAGTTTCAGTAATCCATGTGAATGCCAGAGGAAGAAAGCAGAGGGATTTTCCATTAATGCAGGTGAATTCAGCCCTCATCGCAAAGCTTACGGATGAATACATAAGACATAGGCTGTTCGGAGAGGAATTTGATCCTCTCAAGGACAATAACTGGCGTATCCTGTTGATAACACAGCAGAGCATAATCAAGCACATCGTTAGTAACATTGCCCAGGCCGTATACGATTCTATGAAGA
>JAJYZU010000155.1 GCA_021799755.1 Thermoplasmata archaeon | reverse complement strand
TTGGTGAAACTGGATCGCTTACTAGCCAGTTCACAATCAGGTTCCAGGATCTTGATGCGGACGAGATTTCTGATATAATGGGCCTTAAGGAGGAGTGGTCGACCATGAGGAAGATTGTGTCAGATATGGTTGCTAACATGAAACCACCAAGGGGGATACAGGAATTTATCCGCGCTGCCGAGGACCTGAAACAGGAGGAAAGATCTAAGATATCCGGGAGGATCAGGATTCTCACAAAAGTGAAGGCGATATTTTCTGACATTACAACACCGATGGAGGATTACCTTTCGCCAGGCCAGCTTTCCATTCTGGATCTGTCTGGTATGGATCAGGCACTTGCAAATTATTTTTCACACAGGGTCCTGAATACAATCTATGAGAACAAGGCTGAATCGGCATCAAGTCTCCCCGTTTTCATCTTCATAGAGGAAGCACACAATTTTGTGCCTCCCAATTCCCGCACCATGATATCACAGATAATCAGGCGGATAGCATCTGAGGGAAGGAAATTTGGCATGTTTCTTGTTGTGATATCACAGAGGCCAGGTAAACTTGATCAGGATGTATTGAGCCAGTGCAACAGCAACATAATACTGAGGGTCACAAATCCTCTCGATCAGAAGGCGATCCTCGAAAGCAGCGAAAGTATATCTGAATCAATACTCCAGGATCTTCCAGGCCTTAACATAGGTGAGGCAGTGCTGACCGGAGAATTTGTACGGATGCCCTCGATTGTGAGAATCAGGAGAAGGGAAACAAGGGAAGGTGGAGGAGATGTCGATCTCCTTTCTCTGCTTGAGGAATCCAGAAAATTAAGGGAAAAAAGACACAGCCCGTCAGCTTTCAGGAAATCAGTGAGGGACGATCTTTAAACATGCCGAGATTCATGCATTTTTCAGATACACACCTTGGCAACAGGGAATACATGCTCTCCGAGCGTGAGGATGATTTTTACGAATCCTTCAGGGAGTGCATTGACATTGCTATAAATGAAAAGGTGGACTTCATAATCCACAGCGGTGATCTCTTTGACACCTGGAGTCCAAGTAACCGTTCCTTAGCCGAACTCAAGGATTCACTCATCAGGGTAAGGGAGAAGAATATTCCCGTCTTCATGGTTCTCGGGGATCACGATCGCCCGAAACGTGTAGATTACCCGGCAGCCAGAATATTCGATTTCCTCGGGCTTCATCTCATGGGCACAGAGGACCTGGAAACACACGTTCTGGAAGATGGAACATTAATAGCAGGAATATCAAACATGAAGGGTTCACGAAGGGAAAAACTACCCGATATATACTCAAGGGCCGATTCGTATGCCAGGGATCACCATAATTCAGTGTTGATATCACATCAGGGCGTATCCGGATATACGCATCCTGAAGACGTTCAGATCGATGAAAAGATGTTACCTTCAGGTTACTCGTACCTTGCTTTTGGTCATATACACATATCACATTACAGGAAGTTTCCCGCGCCATTCGCATATGCAGGCTCTACTGAAATAAACAGTGCTGCAGAGATACCTGCCTTTCAGAAGGATGGAAAAGCCGTCAATATCATTGATCTGGACAACGGAGACATTGAATTTCACAGGTTCCGACTGAAGTCACCGAGACCTCAGTTCAGGATATCCACTACGATTGAGAACATGGAATCTGATATAGAAAGGGCAATTGAAAGATCCAGTCAATTCAGCAAAGAAAAAATACCGCTAATAATTTCAGAGGTTTACGGTTCCGGGGACTACGCCACAACCTTCGGAATTGTTTCAAAATTTACGGGTCAGGCAATGTTCAGGAGACCCGTTATAATAAAGGAAAGCGCTCCTGCTGTCAGGATAGGCGAGCACTTTGACAGAAAGAAGCTTTTCTCCGATTATTTCAGGGGGGATGAAAAGATGGCAGATCTTGCACTGGACATATTTTCAAATGTCGGTGGAGAGGCATCAAAAGACGAGGTGTCTTACATCGTGAAAAGGATCCTGGAGGGTACTGGAAAAGATGCTGATAAAAAAGATTGAAATGGAGGATTTTCTTTCACATGCGGATACCTCCCTTTCACTTGACAGGGGAATTAATCTCATAGTTGGACCGAATGGATCAGGCAAATCCAGCATTCTGGACGCGATCAGGTTTGCGATGTTCGGGAAGGATCGCACCAGATTATCAAACCCAGTCAGGAATGGTAAGAAAAAATGCAGCGTCAGGCTTACCTTCAATATAGATAACGACGAATACATTATCACAAGATCATACGGTTCCAGACAGCAGGACAGAGAAGCTTTCGCATTCAGGAACGGTGTTCAGGAGGCTTTTTCCCAGGACAGTGTGACAAGATATGTCGAGACAGTACTCGGTATGGAGAAGGACGTTTTTCAAAACAGCGTATTTGTGGGGCAGGGGGAAATAGATGAGATCGTGAACGAGCAGCCTAAAAGAAGAAAAGAGCTCTTTGCGAAGATAATTGGCATTGAGAAGCTTGAGAGTGCATCTGACAGGATGCGTGAAGTGGAAGCAGAGCTCAAGGATCGGTTATCGGACATGGGCTCATCCATTGTTGAGTTATCTCTTATAAGGGCGAAAACACAGCAGCTTTCCGGCAGGCTTGAGGAAATGAAAATTAAAAAGAAGGAAAGTGATGCTTTGTTCCGGGATGCAACAGAACATGAGAAATCGCTGGAAACTAAATACGAATCATCCAGGAAGCAACTTAGTGAGTTAAGGGCTAAAGCGGATTTTCTAAAAAAGAAGAAGGAGGATTCAATAAGGATAAGTGATGAGATCCAGAAACTGAGCAAACAAATGGAGGGTAAAGCCCAGGTTGAAAAGGAATTGGAGGAGGTTTCTAAAAGCCCTTATCTGGCCCATCGAGATCTGATCTTCGATAATATTGCTGAATTTGAAAAAATTGCTCTTTACTCTCGTGAAATTGAATCCCTCTCAAAGCAGATAAAGGATATATCGGCACTGATGGAAGAGATGGAATCGCTGAAAAATCAACATTCAAAATTCACAGAACTTAATGAAAGAATCACTGCTCTCCGATCAGATTTAACAAACCTCGAAAAAAGCAGCAATGAATATCTCATGCTTTCTGACAGGGTATCAAGGTTAAGGGATTCCATAAGTAATATCAGAAAATCTGTCGATCCAGAGAGATCATTCATAATCGAACTGTTCGGGACTGATAATCCGTCAAAATCATCGGTACGAGAAAGGATTGAGTC
>JAJYZU010000154.1 GCA_021799755.1 Thermoplasmata archaeon | reverse complement strand
GAGATTGTAGATGCACCCGCAAGCGCGAGGTAGAAAATTGACATGTATTTTCCAGACTCATGTTCAGGAACAAGATCTCCAGCTATCGCAAAAGAAACACTGTAGAATGTACCGTAGGTGGCTCCAATGACAGAACCCAGTAGCAGAAAAATGTAGAAGGATCTGAAATACGGTATTATTAGCGTGGGGATAGATGCGATGGCAGCATCAGCCACGACAATATTCCACCTTCCTATCCTGTTGGAAAAATGACCAAGCGCTATTGACGACACAGCTGAAATTGCAAGGACAAGAATGCCGGCAATTGCCACATACGTGGCAGGATCGCTTACATTGAGAATTTCCTTGAAGAAATAGAGCTCGAAATAAGTCAGGCCAGTGATGCCGGAAAACACGAAAAAACTTCCGATAATGAGCCTTGAGAATTTCCTCATGTTGATTGGTATTTTTCTGATCCTCGCAAGACGTATTCTCAACCTGCTCAGGTTGGATCCAAGGGACACAAACCTCCGGTTCTTGATTGCAAATATGGTTCCGGCTCCGGTGATCGCAATACCGGCAGCGATGGAGTATAAGTCTCCATTCCGGAGGGGAGATGCTAGAAAAAACGATGTTATGCCGAAACCAAGCGCGGAGCCTATCAAACTGAACAGGCCGTTTATTCCCGCCGACGTACCCCTCTGTTCCCTGCTCTCTATTTCAGCCAGAATGGGCTGCGTGGCACCTATCGCAAGATTGGAAAAAGCCTGCAGCAGTATGTAACCGGCAAGCACCTCGTAAATAGATTTAGTGACAATGGTCTCTCCAATCAATGTGAAAAAGACCACGGTCACGCCCGCTATAATGTAGGGGGATCGCTTGTCCTTCCAGAACCTGATGCGATCGCTGAATATACCTGAGAACAGGTTGCCAAAAATTCCAAAGGCATTACCGACCGATGCCGTCATACCAAGCATTATGCCCATCTCAGCGGGGTTGACAACTGAACTTACCTGCAATGGCAGGATCAGGGCCTCAAAGGATATCCAGAGATAATTCACGCCAAGGTAGAGCAGATTGTATCCAATGATGAATCGATTGGTGAGCCTTGGCGACGAATCCATATCTTTCAGTAATGTTCACGATTTTATTAATATATTCAAACGAATAATTTATTGCTGTTGTTCCTGTCTCTCCTCAGTCTGTAAAGGAAGAAGAGACCTATGAAGTAGAATGCAGCCGACATTTCGAATATCGTTGTAAAGCCTGTGGTGTATGAGGTTCCAAAAATGTCCAGTATTATACCATAAAAGAGTGTGGAAAACGCAGAAGAACCTCCCACGGCTATGTTATAATATGCCATGTACTTTCCCGCGTCTTCCGGGGGTGCCATATCGCTTGCAAGGGCTTTGGAAACGGTAAAATAGGTTCCGTAGCTGATGCCTATAAACGATCCGAGAATGAGGAAATTGGTAAATGTGGGGATAGAGGGGATAAGTGCCGTGGCAATTCCAGCCGTGATGGTGGATAAAATAAGAATCTTCCATCGTCCATACCTGTCGGAAAGCGATCCGAATAGGGCAGCGCCAAGTGCAGAAAACACCAGTACAAATATTCCGGAAATCGCAACAAGTCCGGCAGGATCTGACGATCCAAGCACATCGCTGAAATAATACAGTTCAAAGAAACTCAAACCGGTTATTCCGAGAAAGAACAGGAAGCTGGCTCCCACAAGCCAGAAAAAATCAGGGGCAGTTTTATTAGGATTAAATATTTCCAGAAAGACTTCCAGAGGGTGAAAGGTGTTTCTGGGCAAAGCAGCATCATCTTTTCTGACAGTGAGAGTCGTGATGATTGCAGTTCCCATCAGCACTATGACAATTACAATGAGAGAAAATGAGAACACTCCCGCGGAAATAAGATAGCCCGTCAGTCCAAGGCCCATGGCAGTGCCTGCGAGCGTAAAAACGCCATTTATTCCGGCAGCAGTTCCCCTTTGATTTTCCTGTATTAGATCTCTGAGGAGGGGTTGATAAGCTCCAGAGGACACATTGGAACCTATCTGAATGGAGAGAAATATGACAAAAACCACCAGAACAGATTGTATGGGGATCAGGCTGAAGGCGACCGCAACCACGGTGAAGATCGATCCCAGGATGATGTATGGTCCTCTCTTTCCCCAGAGTATACTGTGATTGTCGCTCAAAACTCCAGAAAATAATGAAATAAATACTCCGACAGCAATTGCAATGAAAGCAATTATGCCAAGCTCAAGTCCAGGGGTGGAAGTTCCGGTTGCAACTTCCAGTTGAAGAGGCAGTATAAGGCTTTCGAAGGATATCCACAGATAATTTGTACCCAAATGGACAGAATTCAGCGAGAGCAGGAATGGAATAGATCTTCTGGTTTCCAATATTTACGTATTATGTACTACAGATTAAATTTGTCATATAGGATAGTGGGCAAATGCAGAAAGATCAAGCTGTTATATTAGAGAAAACCATATCACTTCATGGCAGAAAAAATAAAATGTTCGCACATTCTTGTTGAGAAGGAGAGCACGGCAAAAGAGGTTCTCGCAAAGCTTCAGAAAGGGGAAAGCTTCGCCAAACTCGCAGAGCAGTATTCAATAGATGGGACAAGAAAAAGGGGCGGCGATCTGGGATCGTTCGGCAGGGGAGCCATGGTCAAGGAATTTGAGAAAGCTGCCTTTGATCTCAAAAAGGGAGAAATTTCCGGTATAGTAAAAACTCAATTCGGTTATCATATCATAAAGAGAACCGGCTGAAGTCAGATTCAGTAGTACTGTCTGCTTCTGTAGTTTCCCTCTCTTCTACGTCCCGTATCCCTTCTTCCGTGATCCCCTCTTCTGGTTGACCCCTGGCCTCTTCTATCTTCTCTTCTGACCATGCCTCTGGAAACTACCTTCATATCGGCAAATTCGTCAATATCCATCTCTATTCTTACCATCTCGATGTTTGCCCTCTGCTTGATTTCTCTTATAAGTCTCTTCTGTGAATCGTTTATTATGGTATATGCACGGCCTTCCTTGCCCATTCTCGCCGATCTTCCAACCCTGTGTATATAGGCAACAGGATCATCGGGGGCATCGTAATTGATAATATCCGTAATATCCGGTATATCGAGACCTCTTGCAGCCACGTTGGTGGCAACAAGCACGTTTTCCCCACCCCTGAAAGCATTCATGGCCCTTTCCCTTTCAGCCTGTGAAATGTCTCCATGTATTAGTGAAG
>JAJYZU010000014.1:4585-15455 GCA_021799755.1 Thermoplasmata archaeon | reverse complement strand
GGTGAGACTATTATCACTTAATAATTATTTGAAGCTGAATCCTGCAAGAAAGAATGTAAGATTGTTTACCAGTAGTCCATGTTTATCAGATCATCATACAGATTCTGGATCTTGTTCTTTATCTGAAGGATTCCATCATTGATGGAGCCTATGGTGTTTTTGATCTTCTGATTCTTGTATTCCGCCAGAAGAACAGAAAGCATGGGAAGCAGATCATTGTACATCTTGAGTGCGTTCAGGAGTACGCTGCTGAGATCATCCACGTTGACAGGCTGATCATCGATGATGAGATGATCCAGCATTTCATAGTCCTTGACGACCTCATCTTCCGGAAGTTGATCCTCTGAAAACTCCCCAGTTTCCTTTGCGTTTTTTATTCTTTCGACTTCCATATTTTCCATGTTAATGAGATCGCTGAGAACAAGCCTAACGTGATCAAGTCTGGCCTTCTTTCTGAGATTTTCGTGTATGGATATGTTTTTTCTGAAAAGTCCTGCAATCTTGTCCATCAGATAGGTATTTACTTCAGCCGGATTCCGATTTGATATTGTTTCACCATATCTTTTATCGCTCATTTCAAGTCAATAGATACAGCCTCCTTTATAACCTTTTCTCACTTTTCGTGATACTGATTGTCACTATGGTGAAAATTTTGCTCGGTTTGCCTGTGTTTTGGTGCCCGACTAAGAAAACCTAATTAACTGGATAAAATACACTGGCGTGCTTGTTTCGCCTTCCATAGTTTCATCCGATCTGTTGCACCTCTCTCAAGAGATCGAAAAGTGCCAGAAAGCCGGGATTTATTCATTTCATATTGATGTAATGGATGGGCACTTCGTACCCAACCTTACGCTTGGACCCGATTTTGTAAAAGCAATGCACAGATTTACAGATGCGAGATTTGATTCCCACCTTATGCTGGAAAGGCCTGACAGATACTACAGATTATTCTATGATTCAGGGTCATCAGTTATTCTTATACATGTGGAGTCACCTGTTAACACAGGCCGTTTAATAAAAGAGATGCAAGACCAGGGTATTGGTTATGGAATTGTCGTGAACCCGGAAACTGATCTGAAAAAAGCTTTCCCCTTTCTCGACAATGCTGAGATTCTGCTAATCATGTCTGTACACCCTGGCTTTTCAGGACAGGAATTCATAGAATCTGCTAGGGACAAGATTGCAGAGGCAAGAAAATACATAGATGAAACTGGACTAAAGGCGAAGATAGAAGTAGACGGTGGGATTAATGATAAAACTGGGAAACTGGCTGCCCAAGCTGGAGCGGACATACTTGTTTCTGCTTCATACATCTTTTCGGGAAATGTCGCGGAAAGGATTTCAACCTTGAAATCAATCACGCGTTAGTGGGTTCTATTACTATTCTGCCAGTACTTTTTGACTTGAATTGTGTCATTGCCTCCCTGATGTCTTTCAGATCAAAACGCTTTTCGACCGGCATCCTGATTTTGCCTGTCCTCGCTAATTTCAGGATATCGTTCATATCATCCCTGCTACCACCAGTTGTACCGAAGATCGAAATTTCGGAGCTATATACTCTCGATAAGTCAAGTGTGGATTCCTTACCATTGTATATTCCAAATGTCACTATCCTTCCACCTCTCTGTATATGGTGCAGAGAGTCAGCGAAAACCGATCCACCTAATGAGTTCATGACTATTTCTGTCTTGAGGTCCTCGGGTATTTCATCTATCCTGTAGACCTTATCCGCCCCATATTCAGAAATCCAGCTCTTTCCCGACACCGCAATAACTTTCAAACCCATTGATTTTGCAATCTGCACAGCCCATATACCCGTATTACCTGATGCCCCGTACACAAGTATACTCTCTCCCTCTCTGGGTCTAGTCCTCTTAATCGCATGGTAGGCCGTTAGACCACCAACAGGGATGCTTCCAGCCAGATCCTTATCTATTCCGGATACCCTGTAAACATTCCTTTCGTCTACATATATCTCCTCTGCGTAAGATCCATTGGTGTTCACACCGAAAAGTCCACCATTAATGCAGAGTTCTTCATGACCGTCAAGACAGAAATCACAAGTTCCGTCGTAGAGTCTAGGATACACGATCACGCTGTCCCCTTCTCTAATGGAATGTCCAGAGCTCAAGGCTGTCCCATAGCATTCAGTACCCGGTATATGAGGGATGGGATTGATTCCATAGATTATCTTTCCGTGAATCAGATTATAATCAACAGGATTGATTCCAGTCTGGATGACTTTAATCCTTATTTTTCCCACTGATCCCTTCTCTTCAATCTCCCTAATCTTAAGATATTCCAAGCCCTGTGGGGTTTCAAGAACCGCTGCCTTCATAAACATCCTATAATCATTTGTTATATCTATTTTAGGGCACTAGACAGAGTTAACTGCTGGGTTGAATCAGGGTGCTTTATCACGCAAATCAGAAACGTTCTTTTTCCATATCTTCAATGCATGTGGTGCGGTCCGCCCTCATGAGTGGCTTCGTTTGTCTCCTCTAAGGTCCCGTTAATGAAGTCGTTCATGACGGTATCCACTTTTCTTGCACCAGAAGCGTATATCTTTATTCTTCCCTTTGCGTATCTAAAACCAGGTCCACCTATTCCAGCTGTAATGATAGCAGACGCATGCTTTTCTATTGCGGAATTTATTGTATGAATCCCTTTCGTAAGGGTCGCCTTTACAGCAGGATTTTCATATCTCTCAACTATCCTGTATTTATTCCCGGAAACTTCCATTAACACAATTTCCTTGCTGTCTCCAAGATCATCAACAATGTCATCATTTACCGTTGCACAGACCAACATACACTGTTATCGATTTCCGATAATAAACACTCGCACCTTATATCTTAGGGTCATTCGGACAAGTATGCCGTGAGCCGGGATTGAACCAGCGACCCCCAGATCTTCAGTCTGGTGCTCTCCCTACTGAGCTATCACGGCGTGAGTGCCTGATCACTTCGTGATTTAATAACTTCCGCTTGTCAGGTGCATAACCAATTTAAATAATGAATTGACCACTCAGCTCGCCCGTCTCACATCATCGAAGTCAGCTTAGGCTGAATTCATCACGGTGGTCACTTTTTTCAGAATTACCAGACTGTTAATAATCTTCCTGTAAATTTATTTCCAGAGAATAAACATTTAGAATAACATACTGATTACCCATTGCAGATATGGGGCTGTGGGGTAGCTTGGCATCCTACGGGCTTTGGGAGCCTGAGACCCCGGTTCAAATCCGGGCAGCCCCATTTTTTTAGCGTGTATTGTTTACAAAGAAAGAATGTTTTATGCTCTGCCACACAAGGAATATCTGCCCTCTGATTGACAATTGCTGTTTGATCATTTTTTCCATTATCTTTGTTTCCATATGGGACCAAATCTACGCAACATGGATGGTACCATGGGTATTTATCAGCTGTCAGTATATCAAATCAAATGAAGCATGCCACAGCGGATGATTTGATAATGCATGCTCAATTGCTCGAAAGATTAAGATCAATGAATGGAATTCATGAAAGGACCCCGGGACATTTTTACTACAAAAAGATCAATGTTATTCATTTTCACATTGATGACAATAATATTTATGCTGACATAGGCCAGATACGGGTACCTGTCTCCTATGACAATTATGAAAAGATCATCTCGCTGATCAAGTCATATATGCGGTCAAAATGACTGCACAAATTTGACATGACATTCGTGCTCTGGATAATATTCCTTCAAATCTCTCATACACCATCAATAACTTATATTGGCCTCTTTAGCATAGAATCGTGCACACTGTTTTTCGCTCCAATATGATTTGTGTTTTATATCTCCTTTAGGAAAGCTGTCCCAAAAACTGGGAAAATTTCATATCAGTTCCGAAATACCGATTCATGGTTTTTACCCTCATTGCTGCCCAGAACACATCCGGCAGTTCCGTCGGAACACCACAGGTTTATGATACAATACTCTTGATTATCATTGTATTATTGCTGGTGGTAAGAAGATCAATCCGATCCATAAGGGGAAGGAAATTTTCCAAGAGGAGAATTATCCAGAGACCGCTTTTGTTGGTTATTTTGAGTGCGGTTTTTCTTTTCTTTCCTGTATTTTATCAGAGCGACCTCATCTATTTTGTCCTTTCAATAGTAGCCGGTACAATAATCGGAACAAGACTCGGTACGTTGTCGACCGTCTACAGCGACAGGGGAGAATTCTATTACAGAAGTTCAATAATTCTGACATCTCTTTGGGTAATAATGTATGTCTCAAGACTGGTTCTTGAACTTTTTTTCAATGTCTCATCGTATTTAATCGATACCATTTTCATCATACTTTTATCTTTCTCTGCGGGCCTGTTTCTGGGTGAAGCCATAAACCTAATAGAGAAATACAATGATGCAAGAGCCACCATGGAAAGGCAGAACCAGGATTCGACGGAAAGGTAGAGAACGTTTCAAGATAACTTTTGAGCGCCTAAGAAACTTCTTTAACATCGTAATGGGTAGCCATGTTTGTCTGCCGGTTTTGACCTGTGTTTAAGTGTTAGAGAAATTTTTTATCATTTATAAGTATGCTAATCGGTGAATGAGAATGAATTTGTGGAGCTATTCTTGCAGATAACTCCGAAGATAATGAGGGGGCACACATATAGAATGGTGCTTGTCAGGACAAATTCAAATTTCATCATTCCTCCCATAAATGAATCCCGATATCTTGACATTCGAACAATTCCGTTATTGGATAAATACAAACTTGTCGTCACATCATTTACGCATTCACAGTACGAGAAATTCAAAATGGATTTCTCCGATCAGCTCGATTTTCTCCGTATACCTAGAGAAAAATTCCTGAATATTGTTAATTTTGCAATTGATCGGGGCTTCACATTTCATTCCTTTACCTCTGTGGGAAGAGGAAAAATTCACATCAAGGCGAAGGAAGGGGAATCATCTTCCTGGGATCTTTACAATGAGATGATGGAGCTGATTCCCAAGGGTTTTAATCCATATATGCTGGAGTTCAGGGACTCTGGACAATTTGTCAGTATCAGGTCTGACTTCAATGTCTTCGCCACCCGGATAAATCGTGATATTGTCCACCTTACATTTAACGTGCTTTCTGAGATTCTTGCAGGAGAGAGTGACTCCATCGAAAGATATGCGAACTTCATTCCTGAGAGCAAGCACTCAGATGATCTTTTCGTCAAAATAAATCCAATAAAATTTTATTTCCCAAAAGAACCAAACAGGGCTGAAATAATCAGAAAGCTGGAAAGATTCTTCCGCATCGGAGAGAATCGTCAAGTTAATGACAGGAAATTCCTGATTTTGAACAGGAAAACTGGAGATCTAGAATTTTTTGTCACAGATAACGGCAAAACATGGGAGATATTTCCTGCTGTCGATTGCGAGATCGAACCTCTCATTGTCTTCAATGACGTGATTCGGGAATACGGAGGCGGTCTTTCATGAACAGGAAACTTTTAAAACTGGATCGGTTGAAATCCATGGAGCTGGAGCAGTCAAGACATGAACTCCTCTCTGCGGTTTTTTCTTCCCTGCAGTCAAACTATGATGAGATCAACTACACCGTAGAAAGGATAGATGACGCCCCAACCCACACTTTTACGATGAATGCATCCCGACTTGGACCGGAAGGAAAATTTGTATTGCTGTTCTATTTTGTGCAAAATAAGGACGAGAAATATCTGCGAAGCGAGATTCAGTCATTCCTTGAAGAGAAGATTGATCCTGGCCTGAACAGCCTGGACAAGGTTGTTGTGGTTCCAAACGAAACTGACATGCGAAACGTCGACATATCTGCCTCAATTTATAACACAGTGGTCTGGAGAGTGAACAGAATTACATGGAAGATAACCAAACCAGCAGGGACCCACTTTGATACGACGCTGAACTCAGCAATCAAAAACGGTCTTGGTTTTCTGGACATATTTCCGCTGCCATACACGGAGTTTATGCATCCACTTCTGAAATACAAGATTATGAATCTGAATTATTTCTATACCGGAAAGCACAGAATTCAGGATGTGATTTCGAAGGCAACAGATTATGCTTACCTGAACTCGGTTGGCATAGAGAGGCAGAAAATAAAGCTTGACTTCACTTCATTAGTTAGAGTAATGATAAGGAGCGGGATTATATCAAGTTCCGGAGATTATTTAACCCTCTCCTCGGCGCCAGGTTTCGAAATCAAGTTTCTCGGCAAATATTACGATTTTATAGAAAAATCCTCAAAGAGGACTCTTTTTGATTACGAATCGCTGGTTTGAGCTTGATTGTTCATATACAATTTCCGAAAAGTGATTCTAAATCTATTTATGAAGCCTAGATGATTACCTTTCATGGACAGCGAAGTTCAAAAATATTTGAAGAAAATTGAGCAGGATGCAGTGGAATTTATCCAGTTTCAGTTCACGGACCTGGCCGGTTTCGTAAAGACTGTAACAGTTCCAAGGAACAGGTTCCCCAGTGCCCTGGAAGAAGGGGTTGTTTTCGATGGCAGTTCTGTGGCAGGTTATGCACAGATCGAGGAATCAGACATGCGTGCCCACCCCGACCTGAGCACTTATACAGTGCTGCCGAACGATAATAACAATGGAAAGGTTGCAAGATTCATTTGTGATATTTACACCCCTGACAATGAACGGTTCCAGGGTGATCCACGCTTCATTCTTCAGAAACTTGTAGAAAAGGTGCACAGGGACAAGCTGGATTTTTTCGTAGGACCTGAATTTGAATTTTTCCTGTTCAAGAGAGGACCAGACGGAGAACCCACCAACACACCAAGTGACTATGGAGGCTATTTTGACAACACTCCTCTTGACTCATCCAGTGAGATCAGACAGGAGATACTTCAGAATATGTATGCTCTTGGATACCAGCCTGAAGCTGCGCATCATGAAGTGGCTTATGGACAACATGAAATAGACCTCAGGTACGCACCTGCAATAGTAATGGCCGACAGAATTGCCATGCTAAAGAATATTATAAAAAATACAGCACAGAAATATGGCCTTTATGCTACATTTATGCCAAAACCTATAAATGGCGTTAATGGGTCCGGAATGCATATTCATCAGAGTATAATGGCCATTGATGAGGCCAGAAATATGTTCTTCGAGGAAGGAAAAAAATACGAGATCAGCGACCTGGGAATGCATTATCTGGGTGGTATTCTGTCACATGTGAAGGAATCGTCAGCAATATTGGCCTCATGGGTAAACTCATACAAAAGACTCATTCCAGGGTATGAAGCTCCGGTCTACATATCTTGGGCAAATAAGAACAGGAGCGCCCTCGTGAGAGTTCCAGCAGGCAGGTTTCTCAGAAAGAGGATGGAACTTAGATGCCCAGATTCTGCCGGGAACCCTTATCTTCAGTTTGCCTCTGTTCTTGCAATGGGCCTTGATGGAATAGAAAGGAAAATCGAACCCCCGGAACCAGTTGAGAGGGATATATTCCACATGTCCAAGGAGGATCGTGACAAGGAAGGCATTCAGGCGATGCCCGAGAGTCTTGGGGAGGCACTTTTCCATCTCAGGAATAGCGCTCTTCTCAAGAACACCCTTGGAAAGCATACCTTCGAGAACTTCATTACCTTGAAATCAAGAGAATGGGACGCATTCAGATCACACGTGACAGAATGGGAACTGAAGAGATACCTGCCCGTGTTGTAAGAACACGGAGACTTATTTTATTAGATTGTTTATCACCATCTGGAGTATTCCTCCATACCTGAAATATTCATATTCCACCGGCGTGTCGATCCTCACGTTAAGTTCTTCCCTTGCGGCCTTACCTGCGGTATCCTTGTACAGGAGAATTGCGCCTTCAGGCTCATCCTCGTTGGAAAACTCTATACTGAATGGACCTGACAGGTCAGCATTAAGGGACTGGAAACTTCTGCCGGCCCTGAATTCGAGTGGTATGACACCCATACCAACAAGATTGCTTCTGTGTATCCTCTCATAGCTTCTTGCAATGACTGCATTGATGCCCAGAAGGTTTGTACCCTTTGCAGCCCAATCCCTTGAACTACCAGTTCCGTATTCAGATCCTGCAAAAACTATCAGAGGCGTCTTTTGGACTGAATATTCCACCGCAACGTTGTATATGAAGTCCTCATTTCCCGTGATAACATTCTTGGTAAAAGGCCCTTCCTTTGAAACCATCATATTCCTTATCCTGTTGTTTCCAAAAGTTCCCCTAATCATGACTTCATGATTTCCTCTTCTCGAGCCGAACGTGTTGAAATCCTCCGGTGAGACCCCATGATCAATGAGATATTTTCCCGCAGGGCTGTTCTTGGATATTGAACCCGCAGGTGATATGTGATCCGTTGTCACAGAATCACCGAGCACTAGAAGTGGTCTGGCACCTGAGATCCTCGAAAACTTTCTTTTTCTATTAAGTGCAAAACCCTCGAAGTATGTGGGGTTCCTGATATAGGTACTTTTCTGATCCCAGGGGTAAGTCTTGCTGGCTTCCACGTCTATATTCTTCCAGTCTGAGTTCATTTCCTCAACATTGGTGTACTTCTCTACGAACATACCTCTCGTTATCATCTTCTCCATAACCTCTGATATTTCGCTTTCCTCAGGCCATATGTCTTTGAGAAAAATCGCTTCTCCATCCTTCCCAATCCCCAAGGGTTCCTTATCCATGTTTATCGTGACTCTACCCGCTATTGCAAAAGCAACCACCAGCGGAGGAGACATCAGATAGTTCGCCTTCACGTCACGGTGAATCCTGGCCTCAAAATTGCGATTTCCGGAAAGAACTGCGGCTGTTGACATGTCGTTGTCAACAATAGCTTTCTGTATCTCAGCATCCAGGGGACCGCTATTGCCGATGCACGTCGTGCATCCGTACCCGACCAGATAAAAGCCAAGTCTATCCAGATATTTCTGAAGGCCGGATTTCTCGAGATATTCAGTGACAACCCGTGAACCAGGCGCGAGTGAGGTTTTCACATTCTCTCCAGTCTTCAGGCCCTTTTGCACTGCATTCCTCGCGAGAAGCCCTGCACCAATCATCACACGAGGATTGCTTGTATTTGTGCAGCTGGTAATGGCAGCAATTACAATGTCACCCTCAGTCAGTGAGGTCTGTTTTCCGTTTCTGTTAATCTTCACCTTCTTCAGGAATACCTGTTTCTGTGAGCCTGAACTTTCATGGCTGGTCTCCATAAAATTCAGGAAACTGTTCCCGATATCGGACAGATTCACGTGCTGCTGTGGAAGCTTTGGACCTGCAACGCTCGCGTCAATTGAATTAAGATCCACGTCGATTATTTCGCTGTATCTGAGACCTTTCTGGTCACCGAAAAGTCCCTGCGCCAGGAGATACTCCCTTATCAGGTTTATGTGGTGGTCAGTCCTTCCGGTGGATTTCAGATACTGCAGCGTTATCTCGTCTACGGGAAACAGGGCAAGCGTGGCTCCATACTCCGGACACATGTTGGAAAGTGTGGCCCTGTCGGTTGCAGATAATGAACCAAGACCATCCCCATAAAACTCCAGGAATTTTTCGACCACCTTGTGCTTCCTGAAAATTTCTGTAAGTGTGAGGACAAGATCAGTAGCTGTAATTCCTTCCCTCAGTTTGCCGTGCAGATTCACGCCTACCACACGGGGCAGCTGGATTGTCACATTCTCGCCCAACATTGCGGCTTCCGCCTCGATGCCTCCAACCCCCCAGCCGAGAACCCCGATTCCATTCACCATGGTTGTATGGGAATCTGTTCCTACAAGAGTGTCCGGATATGCCACTTTTTCCTTTTCACCGTTTACCGTAACGACGCTGGCAAGATATTCCAGGTTAACCTGGTGAACAATCCCAATTGATGGCGGGATAACGCGCAAATTCTTGAAAGATTTGCTAGCCCACTTAAGAAATCTGTAGCGCTCGATATTTCTTTCAAATTCTTTCTTCCTGTTCAGATCAAATGAATCCTCATTTCCATAATAATCAACCTGCACAGAGTGATCGATAACAAGATCCACAGGGACCTTGGGATTTATTATATCCGGGTTCTTGCCGAGTTTCTTTACGGCGTCACGCATAGACGCAAGATCGACGACTGCCGGGACGCCTGTGAAGTCCTGCATGAGGACTCTTGAAACCTTGAATGACATTTCCGTTTCTTCGGGCTGCTGCGCATTCCAGTTGATAATTGCCTCAACATCCTTGGTTGTTATGTTTTTTCCGTCAAAATTTCTAATCATTGACTCGAGGATAATCCTCAGGGAAATAGGAAGCGTCTTAATTTCTGGGTGCGCCTTCTCCAGATCCCTGATCGAATAGTATGTTATATTTTCTCCATCAACTTTCAGGGTCTCTTTGTGTTCCTCTCCTTTATAAGAACTCATGGGCAGATATTATCTACAGATAAATATGATTTCTGGAAACGACACACCGGCACTAATTTAATAAGGGAAGTTGTATTTATTATTCTGTGATAATTGGAGAAAGAAGATAATATGACAATTATGGATTATTTCCGGCATCCTCCCGATTTAAAGAATCTTTCACCGGCACAGGTGAATGAACTTTCAAAGAATAGTGATTTTAGCGTTATAGACGTAAGGACAAGGTTTGAATTTAACAACGGCCATATCGATAAATCCTTGCATTATTCGCTTGGTCATGAGAAAGAGATAGCAAAACAATTCGGTGCAGGAAATAAGATAGTGTTGGTTTGCAAGACCGGACACCGGAGCAGAGCTGCAGCCAATCGACTCCACAGAATGGGAGTGACCAACCTTCAACATCTTGAGGGGGGAATTGACAGATGGAGAAGAGAGAATTTACCACTGACCAGATAGAGTGATTCTTGTTTCTCCGATGTA
>JAJYZU010000014.1:0-4485 GCA_021799755.1 Thermoplasmata archaeon | reverse complement strand
CCGTCTAAATATGCAACTGTCATAGACAGTATTACAAACATCAGCTCCTTGTTAAAAAACACAGATCAGATTGGAACAGAGATAAGGAAGAATCATCCTTATTACAGGCTTTTGTTCACTTCTTTGACCTCGTATGCCACAGAACTGGACGAAAAACTGCTTCTTAAGTTCGTTCAGCAGTTTTCCCAGAAGAGAAAATCAGAAAACTGTATCTCTCTCTATCTAATGGAGGCTGCCGTTTTTGATAAGAAGCTGATAGAGGCTGTGGCATATCTTGTTGACGGAATAATTGAATTCAAGAACGAGGCATCTAAGAGCTTTCTGAAGGTGACAGGACTGGGAAACGCAAGGTCACGCGATTGGATTGAGATATATACAAATGATACGTCTTTTGATCTTGGATCATTCACACTGGAAAAAATCAGGTAGTTTCCTTCGTGTCCCTTACAGGTTTATATGCCCTGTAGACATTCATCTTTGATCAAGAATGAGCAGACTGGTATTACATGAAAGAGATCACCCATACGTTGTAAAAGTCGGCGAAGAAACCCTGCATTTATGCGCATGCGGTCTGTCGAAGAACAAGCCCTACTGCGATGGATCTCATGCAAAGACATTGAAAGAAGGATCTGACCTATTCATTTACGACAAAGAGGGTAAGGCTATTAAGGTAGAATCCTTCTATCCAAAATAATCTCTCTTTTCCAAATAATTTTAAATCTATTCAGACAAGTCTACTGTTATTCAGATTATGGTCAATGTATAATTAGAGTTGAAAATTTCTATTTTAGGAATGAAAGCACGAATCCATATCGCCGTACTAACGTTTCACAATTTTCTTTAAAACCGCCCCGGTTGTATTTCTTATTTTTGCGGATTGGCCGTTTATATATCGGTTGTTAATCATAATAAATGTGCTTTTCATTTTCTTTCCTCCATCCTTTTATGAGTGCGTGTTCTACTGCGCTGATGATTGCGATTTTGTACACTTTAAATTTCCATAGGAATCATTTTAATCTTTGTTTCAAGTTCCTTCAACAGAACATTAAGATCATCACATCAATGCAAATCTTTTCCGTTCTTCGAGATGCCCAGTGTACTTTTATGAGCTTTGAATTGTAATTCATCGTCAGGAAAATGTTTGATTAAAAGAAAGACGAAGACCACGAGATGAAGCACAGATTAAAGGATCGGCTTGTGTGGGTCAGTATTTCAAACGTTCTAAAGGAGTAAATCCTTGTTTAATGAATTTCTAAATGTTCTCAATTCATTATAGCACCAGCCAGAGATCACCGGTATGGATAGAAATCAAGAATATCGTGGCAAAGATGAGGATTGAAACCAATGAGAATGGGGCTGCCCGGATTTGAACCGGGGTCACCAACTCCCGAAGCTGGAAGGATACCAGGCTACCCCACAGCCCCATTAATTCGGTAACCCACGCTTACATAAGAATTTTCATCATTTATTCATCCTTAGATGG
Source organism: Thermoplasmata archaeon (assembly GCA_021799755.1). Next base: position 3,002 of record JAJYZU010000014.1, on the reverse strand, counting down.
ATACTATCTTGACTGAATAATCGTTCCCCTCCCATTTTTGGGGTCCCTTCCAGAAGAATGTGAACCTTATCTCTGTCGACTTGGACGAGGGTTTGATGTCAGCATAATGGATTCCCATCTTTGAATCTACAGTTGAATCATCATGCACAGTTTTCCACTGATCATCACTCCAGTGCACCCGTGATTCAGCGAGCACCTGGATTCGGAGCGTCTTTCCTTTCTCAATTACCTGTTCCTTATTGAAGAAGCTCCACATTACCCTGTCTGTTGTGACACTGCCTTCGATGAATCTCCTTCTGGTAACCTCAGGCATATCAAAGATACTTCTCTGATCGATGGATTTTACAAGCTTCAGGTATTCGGCGTGTGCCCAGACCAGCGGCATGGCGGAACCAGATGGTTTGCCATCATACAAACCAAGCCTTGGAATGTCTTCGGAATCCCACACCTGTTCCGGAATCATTCCTCCTGGACTGGATTGATTTTCCATGGTCCTGAGCAGATTCTTTGCCTCATCTATTCGCCCTGCAGCAAGTTCATAATGAGCCCTTTCTCCCGCCAGAAGAGGCCATCCTCTTCCATGTCCCGTTCCGTCAAATGGAGAACCGTCCGAGTGCTCCCCGTATCCATCGTTGTTATATCTGTGCCACACGGTGCCAGTCTTTGTGTTGGTTTTTAAAAGGGAATCAACCACCTTGAGTGAATCTGTTATTCTCTTATCGTCAGCTTTGCGGATTCCAAATCTTACGAGTGAGGTACTCCCCGTGCTTACGAGCTTCTCAGCCGGCACATAGGCGTCTGAGATTGGCCTGTTCTTAACGGGAACATAGCCCTGAAGAGGTGAACTTGCGAAGTTGAAGGATGAATCCTGGGGTGCGATTCTGACGTAATAACCGTCAATCCCAAGGTCCTTTGAAATGGATGTGCCACTGGCATAGTTCCAGAAATCTATCCTTGAATAATACATATCAGCGTTTTCCCGGATGAAATCCGCGTTTTCCGTGTTTCCCATGGAATCGGCAAATTCAGCCGCGGTCAGAAGCGCTGCTATTTCAGAAGAAATGGTAAAAGGAGAATACCCGCTATCCTCTTCCCATCTATCTTCCATGGTTACCGGACCATATTTAATAATGAACGATGCGGCCCTGTTAACCATATCATAATAGTCCGCTGCATTTATTTTGTTGTACTTTCTCAGCATTCCTGCAAGGAGTACTGGAAATGCGGTTTCATCCATCTGTATTCCCTTCCAGAATCCCTTTCCGTCCAGCCACATGTTCTGACACCAGTGACCGTCTGCCTCCTGTGTTGCCCTTAGATAATCAAGAGCTGCAACAGCACCCGTATAATCACCGATTGCAACCAGAGCTTCAGCTGCTTCAACCATGTCCCTGGGCCAGATGAGATGGTATCCACCAATATCATCGTCTCCCTTATGATTTCCCCATGGAATGGAAAGGCTGGCTATAATTGCGCCCTGAAACTGAAATTTCGCCTGGTGGGATTTGATGACTGCTGCACTTGTTTTAGATAGCTTCCCGATTTTGTATGGAAAGTTACTAAAATGCGAGTCGATGTATTCCTTCCACTCTGAAACGTATCTGTTATAAGTTTTCTGGAACCCGCGTACTATGGAATTTGTCACCTTTTCTCCTGCTTCAAACTCGTTGGATCCAAATCCAATAGCAATTGTGAACCACTGATCCGGGATCATTTTAATGGAACCCGTGAACGCAATGTTACCCTCTTCCGCCCTGTCAAAAATAAACGTCATCTTATAATTCCTGCTGATGTCCTGCCACCCGTCATTGATCCCTACATAACCACAGCTCATATTTTCAAACCCTGTTGAAACATAAACTGCTGCGGTAATTCCCTTTTTCGTGACAAAGAACATCCTTCTCCCCTTGTACTCGCCAATCCATCCTGTATTACCATAACCCCCGTTTAGAATATGCGGTGCGAACAACGCATAAAGTTTATATTTACCCTTGTCCAGTGAGGAAAATTTAGAGTGCTGAAGGAGGACGTCGGAGTTTGGGTCTGCTATTATAATTTTTTCAATCTTGTATCGGTGATCCTTGGATTCGTTTACGAGGTGGTAGGCAGGTATCCCGTCTTCAACCATTTCGATTGTATGGATCGAATCCCTTCTTTCTTCTGAGAAAAAGCTCTTTTCATCAGATACGAGAAACTGGAAATCACGCGTATTCGCTATGTCAATTCTGGGATAATAAATCTCATTTATGATGCCATGTGAGATAGTGAACCATATCCTGCTCATTGGCGATATGGAGGTCCCAACCCCATCTTTAGCGCTAGAAGTCCATCTTGGCTGAATCCCAGGGGCACCAGGTGCATCCATTGGTGTTAATGTTCATCTGGAATTAAAACGTTCCCTGCTCTGATTATGAAATTCTAAGAGGGTATCCTCTAAATTTTCCCAGATGAGACTTCTTCAGGATCTGGCTTTCTGCTAATAATTCTTCCGCCATCAATTATGATCTCGTTTCCTGTCATAAATGTGTTTTCATCAGATAGGAGAAATTTCACCAGATTGACCACTTCACTCATTCTTCCAAACCTTCCCAGCAGTGTGGCTGCAGATCTGTCAATATTCTGAGGTGGTTCCTGATCCTTTGAATATATTGGCCCGGGAATAAGAGACGTCACCTGAATCCCGTATTTTCCCAGATCAACGGCCATGCTTCTCGACATTGAAACCATGGCTCCCTTAGTGGCTGAATATGCAAGGGAGGACTGCAAAGGTGAGATATACTGTATCGCCCCAATATTCACTATCTTGCCTTTTAAGCTGTTCTTTATCATGTTCTTCGCGACAGCCTGTGAAATAATCATAGTTGATGTCATCACAAGGTTGATCATGTTCATCCATTCTTCCATATTTATATCCAGAATCCCGAAGCGTGAATTCCTCGAGGCGTTGTTTACCAGACCATCAATATGATAGTTCTTCTTTGAAATCCAGTCTGAGAATTTCA
>JAJYZU010000153.1 GCA_021799755.1 Thermoplasmata archaeon | reverse complement strand
ACCCACTATAAGGGGTATGTGAACAAACTGAACGAGATATGGGAAAAATTACCCAATGCTGACAGGAGCAAGGCAAATCAGAATTACAGCGATTTCAGGGAACTGAAGCTTGAGGAGACATTCAACTACGACGGATCGCTTCTGCATGAGATATACTTCAACGGACTCACAAGCACTCATTCTAACGTTCCGGAGAGCTTCAAGAAGGCTGTGGAAAAGGACTTTGGAAGTTATGAAAAATGGGTGGAGGATTTCAAGGCCACAGGAACCGCTTTCAGGGGATGGTCGCTTCTGGTTTTCGATCTGAACACTGGCAAATTAAGAAACATTGGCGCTGATATTCACAACACAAATGGAATATGGAATGCGATCGTGGTTCTCGCACTCGACGTATACGAGCATGCATATTATACCGACTTTGGACCAAAGAGAGCAGGTTACCTTGATGCGTTCATGAAGAACGTCAACTGGAATGAAGTTCAGAAGAGGCTGGAAAAAGCAAGAAAGGCATACGAGGTTTTCAAATAACCCTCATTTTTTTATGTTTATTTTTACGGATCTGAAGGAGATTGTTAAAAATTCCGATCCGCTCATTGATTTAAGGGTCAAGGAATTTATTCTGGCCGGGCAGTCAGGCAAGGAAAAATTGTTCTCTGAACTGTGTTTCTGCATTCTTGCTGCCAATACTTCTGCCGAAATGGGAATAAGGGTGATGAACAGCGTGAATCTTGACCACTTTCTCTATTCGGATCTGGAAACACTAAGAAGTGAACTCAAGAAGGTCAGCTGCAGGTTCTACAACATGCGCAGCAAATTTATTGTCGATTCCAGGTGGATCATAGATGAGCTGCCTGAAATAGCAAGAACCGGGGATTCAATGGGAACCAGAGAATATCTTGCGGAAAATCTCATGGGAGTCGGATACAAGGAATCGTCTCACTTCCTCAGGAACGTTGGGAAGTTTGAATGTGCAATACTTGACAAGCACATTCTGAGGATGATGAATGCGTGGTCTGGAACAGATTTGAAGGCATCACTTTCGAAAAAAAAGTATCTGGAAATAGAAGATGCATTCATAAAGATGAGCGACATGCTTAACATGAAACCTGGCGTACTTGACCTGTACATGTGGAAAATGGCAACGGGAAAGGTATTGAAATAGGACGGTGAAAAATTGATAGATTTATTCGAAACAAGAAGGAGGGAACTGAACTACAAATACCTTCACGGCGAGATTTACAGCCTCATGGAAAGAGCCGGAAAGGGTGTGGCAGAATTCATAGAGGAAAACATTCCGGATCGGAAGAGGATATTGATTGTGTGCGGATCAGGAAACAACTGCGGTGACTCGCTCGTAGCCGGAGAGGAACTGAGGAAGGCAAACCATGACCTGAAGGCTGTATTCATAAAGGGAAAGGAATCACTTCACAGCGAGGAGAATGTTCGTGCCCTGTCGAATTACAGGGGCGAAATTGATGACATATCAAAACTGGACGAGGATCTAAGATGGTGCAACCTTGTCATTGATGGAATATTCGGGACAGGGGTTACCGGAGAGATTAAGGACCCCTACAAGAAAATTATGAACAACATAAACGCCTCCGGAAAAGACATACTGTCTGTGGATGTACCTTCAGGCCTTGGCACGGGAGTTCAGATCAAGCCCCAGTACACGGTCACCATGATGGATCTCAAGCCCGGCATGAACGAGGAGAATTCGGGAAAGATAACTGTGAAGGATATTGGCGTAGATGAAAAATGCATAATTTACTCAGGGCCCGGAGACTTGCTCTATCTCAATCCGCCAAAACAGGACTCTCACAAGGGAATGAACGGAAAAATAGGCATCATAGCCGGTTGGGAATATTATGGATCTGCTGTGATAGCGGCGAAGGCAGCACTGAACTTTGGAGTCGATCTGGTATTCATGTTCCCAAACAGGCAAAAGACGGAATTGATCTCCACATATTCCCCCTACTATATAGTAAGGGAATACGATCCCGAAAAATCATTTGAAACAATAACAAAGATGGATTCCTTACTTATAGGTCCAGGAATGGGTAAGACCGATGAAACCTTCAATGCGATCAAGGCGGTTCTTACCAAATTCAAGGGGCCAATTGTCATCGATTCTGATGCGATCAAGCTGCTGGGAAGCCAGCCGGATCTGCTGCGTGGCAAGAAAACCATAATAACGCCCCATCAGCAGGAATTCAGGGATATATCCGGCTTTGAACCGGGCGAGGCCAACATGAAGTTCTTTTCGTCGGAATACAATACGATCACGGTCCTGAAGGGCCAGGTTGACGTCATAACCGATGGCAATTCTATATGGTACACGCAGGGTGGAAATGCAAGGATGACCATGGGCGGGACTGGAGATGCACTTGCCGGGCTGATAACCGCAATCGTAGCTCATGGGGTGGGTCTTATGGAATCGGCCAGGATCGGCACTTTCATAATGAAGGCAGCATCAGACATTTCATTCAAGAACAAGGGTTACTGGTACTCCCTTGAGGATCTGCTTGGAGCAATTCCACAGGTGATGATGCAGCATTCGACCTGGAAATGATTGAGTCAACTGGATCTGAAAGGAAAATAATCATTCTGGATACGTCGGCCTTCATTGCGAGGAACTTCAATCTCACAGACCCAGACACCGTTGTACCTGCATCGGTATTGGAAGAGATAAGGAAGGGGAAACTGAAGCGATCACTGGATTATGCCGATGAAATGCTCAGCGTGAGGACGCCGGGTAAATCTTCCAGAGAATCTGTCATGGATTTCGCACGGAAAACCGGCGACCTGAATGTCCTTTCAGATACGGATATAGATGTCATTGCTCTTGGCTTGGAACTGGGGGGAACAGTGATGACGGACGATTTTGCAATACAGAATGTCTGCAGGGTCATGGGAATAAGCGTTATTCCAGCATCGAATCTCTTCATCAGCAAAACAATAAGGTGGACTTACAGGTGCACAGGGTGCAGGAAGTATTTCAAATCCTACAGGGAGAAATGCGATGTATGCGGCCATGAAGTGAGAAGAATATCTTCAGGCAAAAGACACAAGGACAAAATCTAAACTTATTTATAGTGTCTGTCATATCCCAAAATTTCAATTCACAATATGAATAACATTAATTCAAAATATGATTAAAATCCGGAACGAAATGATTATATACTTTTTTGTAGTTGTCTGACATTGTATGACCTCTGCTGGTGCTGCATCAGGAAATTATCTCGGTTACTTCATGGCACTGCTTAACATAC
>JAJYZU010000013.1 GCA_021799755.1 Thermoplasmata archaeon | reverse complement strand
GTTTATTCCTTCTGTATATATCCAGGAAAGACCAGTCTTTGTTGAGGCCAGATATTCCCTTGCCACCATAGTCCATCCAGGCCCATGCACCGATCCCGTCATACCATGGATCAACATAATCAGAGTAAAATCCCATGATACAAAGAGATCTCACCAAAAGAAAACTTAGGCGCGAAGCTGTATCGGTGTGCATTTTTTTAAATAGTGCTGAAATTTCATCCTTATTGAGATCTGAAAGTTCTTTTCCAAAAGATTTTTTAGGATAATCATGAAAGAGTGCTATTGCCTTTCTTAATTCCTCCCTCTCATTTTCAGACATATTGCCAAATTCCGAATCAATAAAGTTTACAGTCCCAACAGCGGAAGCACCCGGTTCATCCGGGCCATTTCCAGGTATAATAATATCTGCTATGAGTTTCAGGGTTTCATAATCTTCTGCACTCAGGTAATATGGAGGTACTACAATCATAATATTCACCAGACTTAAATAGGGTAACTGGGGATAGTGCTTTTTAATAAAACCTTTGGGTCATTTCCTTCCATCTGCGCGAATATTTTATATAAGTCTAACCTGATTTCGATGAGGTAGATTATATGAAGGCTGCTAGACTTTTCAACTACGGTGAGAAATTACAGGTATCGGATATAGATGTTCCATCCTCAATTAATTCAGGTGATGTTATTATCCGCACAGCAGCCGCCGGGGTGTGCAGAACAGATATCCACATAATTGATGGTCTGATGAAAGAGAGCATGAATTTTCCATCCCTCCCGTATACTCTCGGTCATGAAAACGTAGGTTTTGTGGAAGAGATAAATGGTGATGTCCAGGGCATAAAGGAAGGCGATCCAGTAATACTCCATCCCCAGAACTCCTGTGGGTTTTGCAGGGCATGCAGATCCGGAATGGACATGCTTTGCGATAACGGTTTTTCTCCGGGACTGGATGGCAGCGATGGGGGGTTCGCAGAATATATCAGAACTGGAAGCAGGAGCCTTGTAAAACTGAAGCAATCAACTGATCTGGTAGGAGCTGCCCCGCTTGCAGATGCGGGAGTGACTGTTTACCATGCACTGAACAAGGTTATGCATACGATACCACCTGAAGGGAATATTGCAGTGATCGGTGCTGGAGGACTTGGGCAGATCGCCGTCCAGGTATTAAAATGCCTGACTGAATGTAATATTATAGCTGTTGACGCTGACGAGAGGAAAATTCGAAATGCAGAGCGCCTTGGCGTCACGGAAACAATACATTCTGCAGGAAGAGATTTTTCTGGTGAACTGTTAAGACTAACAGAAAACATCGGGGCAGATGTAATTTTTGACTTTGTTGGAGATTTTGAAACTCCACAATCCTCGATTAAGGGATTAAGGAGAGGTGGCATATATTCAATAATAGGGTATGGAGGTGCATTGAATGTTCCAACTGTTAAACTCGTTGGATCTGAAATATCTGTCATGGGCAACCTTGTTGGAAGCTACAATGATCTAGATGACATAGTCAAACTGTATGAAAAGGGAAAAATCAGGTTAAACGTTGAGCGATTCAGGATAGAAGAGATAAACGATGCACTGGAAAAACTCAAAAGCGGGTTAATTGACGGCAGGGGGGTTGTTGTCTTCTGATGCAGTGTACTTTCAAATTAGTATGAATGAACGATAATAATTAGATTTAAGTATCACATTTTAACTAATAACAGAAACCCAATATTACCTAACATTTTATAAATTCCGCCGCTATAACTAATTATGGAATTTAAATACATAGAAACAGCACAGGAAGGCAGGGTCCTTACAGTTACCTTTAACAGGCCGGATAAACTGAATTCGTGGAATGAGGGTCTTGTTGACGAACTCACTTATCTATTATCTGAATCTGCAATGGATTCGAACATAAGAGTTCTGATAATAACCGGGAAAGGAAAGGGCTTTTCAGTTGGCGGAGATCTTGACGAATTCCTCAAGTATGATGCAGCAGGCATTGAGAAATTCAACAGGAAGGTGATAGATCTGTTCAGGCAGATGGAGCATCTCAGGAAACCAATCATTGCTGCGGTAAATGGTTTTTGTAACCTTGAGACAATACAGGCAGTTGATCTTGTTGTAACATCAAACAAGGCTAAATTTGGGTTACCTGAAGTGAATGTTGCAATCAGTCCGGGTGCAGGAATACTGGTCAGACTGCCTAGAAACATAAGTAAATTGAAAGCTAAGGAAATTGCACTTCTTGGTGAGTGGATGACTGCAGATACAGCACTTTCGCTTGGGCTTGTCAACTATGTAACACAACCTGAAGAGTTGCTAACAAAGGCTTCCGAAATTGCAAAAACACTGGCAGAGAAAGCTCCTCTCGCAATGGGCGCCATCAAGGCTGTTATAAACAACGGCCCGCATCTTGGAACAGATGAGGCTATGGAATATCAGCTTAAGGAAAATTCCTCTCTTTTCTATACCGAAGACCTGAAAGAAGGTGTCCAGGCATTTCTCCAGAAGAGGAAGGCTTCCTACAAAGGGAAGTGATCCGTCGAGTTAATGATCCGGAGATTTTTTATGAAAAATTTGCAGCAACTCAGCGAAATTGCCGATAATCTTGGAAAAGAATATTTTGATTCTGTCTGCAATAAAAAGCAATTCCCTGATGACCTGTGGAATTCACTGGGCAGACAAAAACTCTTTGGTCTCCTCGTTTCGAAAGAAAACGGAGGGGATGGCATTGAGCTTTCGGATTTTGTTGAACTTGTTCTGGAATTCAGCAAGCAATTCGGGACTTTTGCATACCTCTTCATAGCGCAGAACCTGTCAGCGAAGATGTTCAGTGATTTCGGAAACGAGAAACTCAGGGCATTTCTACCTGACCTTATTTCTGGAAGAATTAGGATCAACCTTGCGCTCACGGAACTGGAATCCGGGTCTGATGCATTCAGCATCAAGACAAAAGCTTCCAGAGAAGGTGGCAATTTCATAATCGCCGGAAAGAAGCATTATGTTACGAACGCAAGGAACGCAGATCTTCTCATGGTGGTTGCAAGGACATCACATCATCAGGAAAAACAGAGTTCAGGTTTGACAACTTTTGTTACCAAAAAGGAACAGTATGAGCCCTCTGACTTCATGAATTTAGAGAAAATGGGACTTGACTTTCTTCCAATCTATTCCTTGCAGGTTAATGCTGTTAATGTACCAGGGAACATGATACTTGGCGAGCTGGATGAAGCATGGAAGATGCTCTCCAACACCTTTGTACTTGATCGTATTTTGCTCGCAGCCATGTTCATCGGAATGGGTGAAATGGCACTGGGTATAGCAGTGCAGTATGCTAAAGAAAGAAAGGTTTTTGGCAAGGTTATATCATCACACCAGGGGATTCAGTTTCCAATTGCAGAATCGTATTCTTTCCTGCAGGCTGCTAAATCGCACGTCAGAAGCGTATCAAAGATCTGGGATGATGGTCTCATTAAGGCTAACAGGGATGCCCCATGGACTGCTTATTATACATCGATTAAGTCCGCGTATGATGCAATTGATTGCTCGCTTCAGACCCTTGGCGCATCAGGGTATGTTTCCAGTACGGTGGAGAAACTCTTCAGAGACATAAGGTACTACCGGATTGGTCCCATTTCAGAGCAGATCGCACTTTCAAATATCGCAGAGAAAACGCTTGGAATGAGGGAATAATGCATGATAAAATTCATCAATGCTGAGAATGCAATGAAATGCACTGATTTCGTTGAGTTCTCATTATACCTTGAAAGGGAGCTGATAAAGCAGAACGATGGCCTCAATCCTACAAGAGAATTTTTCAGCCTTCCAGATATTTCAGCAGTCTGGCTGAACATGTCAATTCTCGATCGCTCCAGAGACGCCTTTCTTGTGAAGCTTGTTTCTGAATACCAGAAGAACCCGTCCATTTCAAGGGACAAAGTTACCGGTATCACGATGCTCGCAAAGGCCTCGACTGGAGAAATCATGTCACTAATGGATTCAAATTTCGTTACTGGACTGAGGACGGGTGTTCAGGCAGCCCTGTATGTTAAAATGATGCATCATTCAGATGGCGGAGTCCTTGGAATCATCGGGTCCGGAAATGAAGCATATTTCATCGCTCTGTCAATCCTGAAGACTGAAAAATTTGAGAGTGTTACTATATATAGCCCGAACCCAGCCCACAGACAGGAGCTTTCAAGGAAGCTCTCGGGTGAATGCCGAACGGCAGATACTGCAGAAAGTGCTGATGCTGTTATCACGAAGTCGGATGTTCTGGTTCTAGCAACAAATTCGTCCAATCCGGTTATTTCAGGGAAAAACGTTAAAAAAGGGGCCGTTATCGTAAGCATTGGAACGCTCCCAGACCGGAAGGAACTGGACGAGGAATCTATAAAACGGGCTAAGACATTGACTGCAGATCTCAGGTCGCATGTCCTGAAAGATTCCGGTGATATGGCCAGTGCGGTCAAAAAGAAAATTATTAATGAAAGAGATGTAAATGAATTCCGGGAAATTATACAGGGATTGAAATTTACAGAAAGAAATGGGGGAGATATCCACATATTCAAGTCTGTAGGGTATGCTGAACTTGATCTCATAGCTGCCTTGTACTTGCACGAAAAGGCCGAAAAACTGGGACTGTATGAGAATGTCCATAACTGATTTTTTCCCTTAAAGTAATATTTATATCTGCATAATAGTGCAAATTCTTGATTCCGGAAGCAACACGCATTCAGAATGAGGGGGGCATTCCAAGAATATGCCTGGATATGAGTGAAAGAGCCATCTGCTCTGATACTGGACCGACGCGGAAAAGGCGAAGATTTCTCCAGTGCATCTCGATGCCCATGTCCACTGCGAAAGCCATGCCGCCGAATACCTGCATGGCATGATCAGCTATCTGGAATGCTGAATTTGCTGCAAGGTATGCACCTGCATTGGCCTCGAGAACGTAGTCCTCACCCCTGTCATGCTTGGCTGCCCCATCGCGAATCAGCCTCCAGCTTGCTTCACTTGCTATCTTACCCTGGGCGAGCGGGAACTGAACTGCCTGGTTTGATCCAAGTGATTTTCCGAAAAGCTTTCTCTTAACTGCGTAGTCTATCGTCTCCCGCATAATCAGATCCGATGCACCTATAGCCATTGACGCAGTGGATAGCCTTTCCAGATTGAGCACGGGTGTTAATGCCTTCCATCCCTCCCCCTCGTTGCCGAGAAGGGAGTTTTCCGGCAGTTCGACGTCGTCAAAGAAGACCTCACATGAACCGAGGCACCTGAGAGCTATGTCATCTATTCTTGATATCCTGATGTTTTTCTGCTTTTTGGGATCAACTAGAAACAGTGAAAGACCCTTCGTCGTTCTGGTGTGCTCGTTGGAAGTACGGGCAAGAACAAGCATAAGGTTTGAGAGATGGGCCATAGTTATCCAGATTTTCCTGCCGGACAGGATATACTCTCCATTGGATTTAACTGCCCTTGTGCTTATGTTAAGTGTATCCGAACCTGCATTTGGTTCAGTTATCGCAATTGATGGAATTATCTTATTACTTCCGAGTTTTGGCAAGTATTCCTCCTTCTGCTCCCGCGAACCAATGGAAACCAGCGGGAAAATTCCAAACGTATTGTGAGCCATAAGGAGGTCCCCGCCAGCAACACCGTGCAAACCTGATACCTGCCTGACCAGTTTAACGTAATCTGAAATAGACATTCCTGGCCCCCCGAACTCCTCTGGCAGCAAAACGGATGTCAGGCCCAGCTCAGAAATGGATGCTAGGAATTCAGACGGGAATTCAGCTGATTTATCCTTCTCCACCCAGTATTTGGTCGTATATTTTTCAGTTCCCCTGTTAAGATAATCCATGATTGAATCCATTTTCAACACCAATCTAATTTATGAGATGCTCTCCCCCGGATACCTTCTCAAATTCCCTTACAAGTTCCTCGGGTTGCAGTGGAATTCGCTTTAATCTGATTCCTGTTGCATCAAAAACAGCGTTATTTATAGCTGCTGGCGTCCCGATTATTCCCATCTCCGCAACTCCCTTCGCACCGAATGGACCCTCCTCACTTTCAGTTTCTATAAATTCAACAATTATTTCCGGGATCTCTGACACACCCGGTACTTCATAATCAAGGAATCCTGGGTTCTCAACCCTGCCATCCTGAACGATGAGTTCCTCGTAGAGTGTATGTCCCACCGCCTGCGCAATTCCACCTATTATCTGACCCTTAGCTGCTCTCGGGTTTATTATTTTGCCGCAATCGTTAACACACACTATCTTTAATGGCCTCACTTTCCCGGTCTCCACATCGACCTCGACGAGGGCTGCAGTAGCACCTGTGACATAGGATGACGATATATTCCCTCTGTTTGATTCATCGGCCATTTCCGTTGCAGGGTCAAAGTAATAATCGCTGACGTATGTTTTCCCGTCATTCCGGAAATGCATCCTCCTGATGAATTTTGAAAGTTCTATTTTCTTCTGTGGATCAGCCTTTGAAAATATGTTGCCTCCGGTCAGTTCCAGATTGTTCAGATCCTCCTTAAAGAATTCTGATGCATCTTTCAGTATTTCATTCTTCAATTTCCGGCTCGCAATCTGGGCTGCCCTTCCGCAGGAGAATGTTCCCCTGCTTGCATGTGTTGCGGTGTCCCATGGCCTGACTGAACTATCCCCCTTGTAAACAACCGAGACTTTTTCCAGTTCAACACCCAGTTCAGACGCAACTATCTGTGAGAGTGATTGAATCGATCCCTGCCCTATCTCGCTTATACCGGTGTAAAGTGTCACGTTTCCAAAGTCATCGATTGTTATGAATGCACCGCTCCCGTCTGTGTGATAAACCCTTGCTCCTCCGCCGACATGGAACAGCCCTGAAAAACCTATTCCGTATCTGTAGGGTCCCCTTCCGATGATCGCATGCCTTCCTGTCCAACCAATCAATTCAGCTGCAATCTCAAGTGCCTTCTTCTGGTTGGCATTATTTACTATCATATTCTGTGGCGTGACATAGTGGCCCTCATATGAGTTCATTTTCCTGAACTCTACAGGATCTATTCCGAGGTCTGATGCAACCGAATCCAGGTGAGACTCGAGGGCAAAGTCCATCTGCGGGTTGCCTGCGCCCCTCATGTTTATGGTATAGGGATTATTTGTATATGTAACGAAAGCCGTGAACCTTACATTTTCTACCCTGTAGAGCCCATTCACTGTGGCTGCCATAACCCTCGCGTCAAATGCGCCATAAGATACATATGAACCAGTATCGACAATTGCAGTGACATCCCTTGCAAGGATGATGCCATCCTTGCTGGTTCCAGTTTTAATCTTGATTTTAACCGGTTGCCGTGTGGGTGAGAATTTGAAGTCTTCGCTTCTTGTGAATTGGGCCTTTACAGGTTTTCCAGTCCTGAGTGCCAGCTCCGCTGTTATAACCTCAAAAGGCTGCAGGGCCATCCCTCTCCCAAAGGTGCCACCAATATATGGCTGCACAATCTTTACCCTTTCTGGATCTATGTTCAGGGACTCGGCAAGCTCCCGTCTAAGCTGAAAAGGCTGCTGTGTATTCGATGTAAGAAAGAGAGTGCCGGTCTCATCCACCTCTGCCAGAGCAGCAAGTGTTCCCATTGGAGCGAATGCAACTCTCGGTATGTCAAATTCATCCTCGCGTGCATAATATGATTTTTTAAATGCTTCATCTACGTTTCCCGAATTTGTGCTGAAGCTTATTTTTGCGATATTACTGCCTGTTTCATCATGTATTAAAGGTGCTGATTTTTCCATGGAACTAACCGGATCGAAGACGGGCTCGAGTTCATCGTATTCCACAACCACATCCCGCTCAAGATCGTCTTTTGCCCTTGCAGGATCAGTCGTAGCAACTGCAAGGATTTCATCCTGGAGCGACCTTACCTTTTCAAACTTCAATGGGGGGTTATCCCTGATAGGTCCTATTTTTGAAAATGACGTATTTTCAGCGGTTATTACTGCCTTTATGTAATCCTTCTTCAGCAGTTCGCTGTAATCGATACGTTTTATTCTACCATGAGGAATAGGGCTCCTAAGTATGCAAGCGTATAACATACCTTTCTTTGATAAATCATTAATGTATTCAGCCCTGCCGCTTGTCTTAGCTGGCCCATCAAAATTTCTAGGAACTGAAACACCAATATAACCTGCATAATTTTTCCTGGGTTCAACCTCAACGACGGTTTTTGCATTCCCTGAAACCATAAATATCAGGTGAAATGATAACGTAACATATCTTTAATCTTTTCGTAGTATTGCGGTTTTTTTCAATATTTCAATAATAACATTATCTATTTAGTAAACAGACTAAACCCATCTAATTATTCAATGGTGTGATGAATTTGAATTGAACGACGACGAATTGTGTAAATCGAATGAAATTTAGTTTTTGAAATGAATTCCTAAAGAATGTAAATAATTTGTTAAAATTATAAATTAAAAGAATGGTTAAAATTCCGCATCTTTTACGGATGCTTTCAACATGCCTATTGTTTCTATTTCGTGCTCCAACACGTCGCCGTTCTTGAGGAAAAATGGTGTTGGATCCGGTTTCCTGAAAGCGGCAACCCCTGATATTGTTCCAGTGGAAAGCATATCGCCCGGATTAAGAGTAACCCATGAATATTTGGAAACTATCTGCTCCACCTTGACGCTTAATTTGGCAGTTGATCCCTGCTGCCTCGGGTCACCGTTAACCCTTAATTCCATAGTCAACTTGTGCGGATCCTGAATGTATCTTGATGGAACAATTACAGGACCGAGTGGAGCGAATGTGTCAAGGTTCTTCGCTATGTTGAGAAGGCCATTTTTCATCTCTTCTCTCTGAAGATCCCTTGCGGTCACGTCATTGAAGACAGTGAATCCAAATATGCCCTTTTTCGCTTCCTCTTCTGAAACGTTCTTGAGTTTTTTGCCAACAATTATACCCATTTCCAGCTCATGGTCAAGTGTCTTCGTAAAACTAGGTTTTTCAATGAAACTATCATGACCAATTACTGCATCCGGATTTTTAAGAAAAGATATCCAGTGTGGAATAGGAAATGGCCAGCCAGCCTCGGCTCCTTCCTGTGCATGCTCCCTGAAATTGCCTGCTGTGTGTATGATCTTGTTCGGCCTAAGGGGTGCGTGTATCCTTACATCAGCCAGAGATAAGACAAAATTTGAACTCTTCCTGAGTTTTTCAAGCTCGCTTGGTTCCATTGATGAAAAGTGTTTGAAGATCTTGTCAAGATGATCCATGGTGTGTGGACCGCCCTGAATCAGTTTTATCATTTCTGTTGGAGCGTGGAAGTCAGAATAATAGGTCTTCCTCGACTCCTGGTCACCGAATGATTCATTATAAAACCTGCTCGCCTCATTTATATCCAAGATATAGTCATCTATTACGAACGCAGTTCTCTTTGAACCAGTCTTGCCTTCCGAATATGTCGCCAGGCGCATTACCTTTTGATTTTTCGTAGCATATTTGCCATAAATTGTTGATGCCATTCTTATCGATCTTGAATACGAAGTAACTATAAGTTTTTTTAACCTGCATCTCACAGCAGAAACAAACTTGCAAAAATTTAAGATATTGTCTTTTCTGACCCAATATGTACTTTGAAGAGTTTGCAGACAACTGGAAAGCTACAACAAAGGGCAGAACCGTTAGTGAGGGGGACATAGTAACTTTTTCCACCATGACCGGCGCATATAACTCCCTATTTCTCAATGAGGAGGTTGCAAAAAAAACAGATTTCGGAGGCAGAATAGCACCGGGGCTGCTTACTGCATCTATTGCAACTGGTCTAGTTTATCTTCTTCCACAATCTCCATTTGAAGGGGGTTTTATTGCATTGGTTGGTTTAAACATGAAGGCAAAAAAGAGGGTGAGGATCGGTGATACACTTACCTGTAGCATGCATGTCGGTGAAAAAAAGGAAAGAACTGAGAACGGAATCGTTCACTTGATCTCGGATGTTTTGAACCAGTCTGGAGAATCTGTCATGGAAATAGAGCACATAATCTTGGTTCAAAAAAAGAAGGGAAAATAGAATTTAAAATTGATTCCAAAATACAAAGATAGTATCCAAGACCACATAATTATTACGATTCATTTCAATAATTGTCCTTATATTTATCGGGACCAAGGACTGGCTTTATAAAAGTCAACTATCATAAATTGAAGTCGATCTTATGCGAGATTGATTCTTTTTTTATATAAACAATCAGGACAATGTTCGCAGATGTGCTTATAACCGATATTTTTAATAATCTCATCTCTTTTAACTATATATGAGACCAAAGAGTTTTGAATATCACAGACCAGAAACGCTAAAAGAGGCTTCAGAGATACTTTATTCAAACGAGGATGCGAAGGCCCTGGCTGGTGGCCAGAGTCTCATTCCACTGATGAAGCTCAGGATCTATTCCCCTGAACATATCGTATCGCTATCAAGGATCAAGGAGATAAACCAGAAAATCAGTCTCTCAAAAGATTCTCTCGAGATAGGCGCCATGGCCACTCACGATATGCTTGCCACAACTGATTCTGTCAGGAATAATTTCCCTCTCCTGTCCACCGCTGCGGCCAAGATCGCGGACCAGCAGATAAGAAACCTCGGCACAATCGGTGGAAATATTGCTCATGGGGATCCTTCCGCAAATCTTGCCTCCGCTCTCCTTTCATCGGATACAGAGGTAATGGTTTACGGCCAGGACGGTAAAAAAACAATTCCAATAAATGGCTTTTTCCAGGATTTGTTTACCACTTCGCTTGAACCTGGAGACATAGTTACGGGTTTCAGGATTAGTTTGAAACCAGGTTACAGGCAGAGTTTCCTTAAAATTTCGAAATCAGACACAGCATTTCCGATTGCATTTGTTGCCTCCAACCTCAAAGTAGAAAGCAGATTCGTTGAGGATGCGAGGATATCATTGGGCGTTGCAGGTCCAGTTCCCATGAGGGCTGAGAAAGCAGAGAAGTTCCTTGTCAAGAAGGAACTTAATCCCGAAAACATTTCAAAGGCTGCGAAGCTGGCGGTGGATGGTACAGAGCCGCCTGATGATATACATGCATCTACAGAATATAGAAGGCATCTTCTGGAGGTCCTGGTAAAGAGAACTCTGGAAGAAATATCTACTGGAGGGAAGAAGTGATTAATATGACTGGAAAGCAATTGGTTAAAATAGAGATAAACGGAAAGAAGTACGAGTCGGATGTTGAGCCAAGGATGCTTCTTGTTGATTTCATCAGAATGGTGGCAAAACTCAAGGGTACCCATATCGGATGCGATACGACAAGTTGCGGCGCCTGCACTGTAATACTTGATGGCAAGTCCGTCAAGTCATGCACTGTCTTTGCAGTAGAGGCTGACGGCAAAAAGATATCCACAGTTGAGGGCCTCGCACATGATGGGACAATCAATGCACTTCAGAACGCGTTCTGGGAGAACCATGCACTGCAGTGCGGATACTGCACACCAGGAATGCTGATGTCAGCCACTTTTCTTCTGAACAGGAATCCCCATCCATCTGAAGATGAGATCAGGGAGGGTATTTCTGGTAACATATGCAGATGCACCGGATATCTCAGCATAATCAAGGCAATATCTGATGCCTCAAAAAAAATAGGTAAGAAAGAGGTGCAATAAATGAAGCAGGTGCTTGAGTCAGATCTTGAGGCATCGGATCGTTTCATAGGTAAACCTATAAAGATAAAGGAAGACCTTATAGCAATAAGGGGAAAGGGTACCTACGTGGATGATTATGAGATCCCGGGCACTTTGTATCTGTCATACGCCACTTCAACATATGGACATGCTAAGATTAAGCACATAGATGTTTCCAGGGCAAAGAAGCTGGAAGGTGTTGTGGATATCATAACAGGAGAGGAACTTGAGAAGAACATTGCACCATTTATGCAGATTGCACTGCCACCATCAGGCGATCTCAAAGATTATCCGCTTGCTGTCGGCAAGGTAAGATACTACGGTGAGCCAGTAGTCGCAGTCGTTGCCACTGACCCGTACGTTGCGGAGGATGCAGCAGAACTTATTGAAATAACCTATGAGCCTCTTCCGGTTGTACTCGATGGTGAGAAATCACTGGAAAAAGGTGCGCCACTTGTCCATGAGAATGTCGGTTCGAACCTTGTTTGGAGGGGGGTTTGGGATCTGGGCAATGTAAACGAGGCTTTCAAAAAAGCGGATGTTATCGTTGAGGATACAGTCAAGAATCACCGTTATGCCTCCGTTCCTCTTGAGACCAGTGCAGTTCTTGCTCTGTATAACGAAACACATGACGTCATCGAGGTGTATAGTGTAAACCAGATGCCAATGTTCTCCCTTCCGCTTATTTGCGGATCACTCAAGATTCCACCTTCGAAGTTCAGGATGATAGTGCCACCTAATGTAGGAGGGGCTTTTGGAGGCAAGATAATTAATTACACACACATCACCCTGCTCTCATACATCGCAAGAAAGATCAGGAGACCTGTCAAGTACGTTGAGACGAGAACAGAAAACATAATGTCCGGCACCCACAACAATGAAAGAACATATCATGTTTCAATTGCAGTAAAGAAGGATGGAAAGGTTGTTGGTGTGAAGATGAAAGCTATAGACAACTGCGGTGCGTATACAAGATATGAACCAGCCGGCGCTGTCATATGGTCACAGGTCACTCCTGGCATTTACGATATCCCTGATATCTACGTTGAATTCCTGCAGGTCCTTTCAAATAAGGGACCAACCGGTCCGGTGAGGGGTTATTCCCGTCTGCAGCATAACTTCATGTGGGAGAGGATGATGGATATAGTCTCGAGGAAACTGAATCTGGATCCAACTGATGTCAGGAGGAAGAATCTTATCAGAAAGGATCAGATGCCTTATGTAGGGCCTTCTGGGACCATATACGATGGAGGAGATTATTTCAAATCTTTTGACATGCTGATGGACAAGCTTGAATACAAGAAATGGAGGGGAGTCCAGTTAGAGGAAAGAAAGAAGGGTCACCTCATAGGAATCGGCTTCTCTGCAGTTATTGACTCAGGCGCAAACAACTTTTCACAGGTAAAAATAATAAACCCATATTTCCCGGTTTCCGGGAATTCTGAAACCGGAATGGTGATGATAAACCAGTTTGGGGAGATTGTTTGCAGAAGCGGTACAACTGACCAGGGCCAGTCACATGCAACAACATTTGCACAGATTGTTGCTGAGGTGTTAAGCACAGACCCGCAGAACATAACATACCAGACAGGTTTTGATTCAATAAGCAACATCTGGGCTGCACATTCCGGTGCCTATGCAAGCAGGAGCGCGGTGCTTGCCGGAACAGCTCTGTTCATGGCAGCCGGGGAACTGAAGAACAAACTGAAAATCATAGCGGCACATCTTCTCAGTGAACGCGAATCTGACATGATCGTAGAGAACTCAGAGGTAAAAAGCAGTGTCACTGGAAAAAAGGTCTCTTTCGCTGATATTGCATCGGTGGCCTGGAGCGACGTAATGCGCCTGCCGAAGGATGTTCAACCCGGCCTGATGAGCTATTATGTCTACAGCCCTGACTTCACTAAAAATATGCCTGACAAGAGCAACAGAATAAACAACACACTGACTTATTCTTATTCAATGCATGGAACCGTAGTTGAGGTAGACCCAGAAACATTCCAGGTCAACATATTGAAGCATGTCGTCGTTTCAGATCCTGGCAGGATGATCAACCCTCTTGTTGTTGAAGGTCAGGAAAATGGTGCAACAATGCATGGAATGAGTGCTGCTTTGCTTGAGGAACTTGTCTATGATGACGATGGAATGCTGATGAGTTCTAATTTCTGGGACTACAATGTGATGGATGCGAAGAAGATGCCACATATTGATGCGATCAACAACGTCACCCATTCGACGAGTTCATTGACTGGAGTCAGGGGGATCGGGGAAGGTGGCGGCGGGCCTATTGGATCTATTGTCAATGCGACGGAGGATGCCGTTTACCATCTGGGTATTAGGTTAAATAAATCCCACATATCACCAAGCGAAATGTATGAAAAAAGAAAGGAGGTCAAAAAATGAAACTGGAAGGTTCTAAGGAAATAGCGAAGGATTTCGAGTCTGTCTGGGCTTTTGTCACAGATGCAAAAAACATGGCTGAATGCATGCCAGATGTAAAGGAGTACAAGATAGTTGATCCCACAACAATTGAGGCAAAGATCAAGGTCGGAGTGGGCTTCATCAAGGAAACGTTTGACAGCGTTGTGAAGTTTACCCCTGACAGGGACAACAAGAAGATACTTATCGCTATGGATGCAAAAACAAAAAGCAACAGTGCGAATGTGAAAATAGATGTTTCTGTCAATGGCGATTCTTCGAAGACCTCACTGAAATGGAACGTTGATGCAATAATGGCAGGCAGGCTGGCAAGCATTGGTCAGAGATATATTTCGAAGGTTTCGGACAATATCATTGAGAAGGCATTTGGTTGCATGGCAAGCAAGCTGAGCGCGTGAAAATTCTTTATTTATATTTATATTTATTATAATTTCTTCTTCATTAAATTCTTGTTCCAACCTTTGTTTGAAGCGGTTTTTGGAGGTTTAAAAACGCAAAATTCTTAAGCATCCTACTTCATATAGCTGACAGGTAAAAATGACTGAAGAGAACAGCTCTACACCGGTGAAGAATGAAGAACCAGGAAAGAAGAAAACTGGATTCTCCAAGAAATACCTTGTATTTCTGGCCATAATAATTTATCTTGGCTGGGGATTGATTAATACAGACGGGAATCTTATTCTTATCCTGTCTCCACAGATAAACGCGGCTCTGCATTTGACCGATACTGAATATGGATATATCGTGTCGATTGGTTTCTTTGCAAGTTTCTTTCTGAGTCTTGTACTGGGGCCGATAGCTGATCGTCTTGGAAGAAGGTTTGTACTGCAGTTCACAATGCTTGGAACAGCTTTCTTTTCCGTTTTCCAGTATTTCATATACAATTTCGCGTCCTGGTTTGGCATCAGGATAGGTGCTGGTGCATTCACTGGGGGAGAATGGGGCGCAGGCGGCACTGTCCTTACGGAAACAATAGGAAAAAGGTTCAGGGGTATTGTTCTTTCAATAATGCAGTCTGGATGGGTGTTTGGTTATGGTCTGGCAAGTCTGATAGCACTCGTGGTTCTCACTGTTTATGGTACTGCTGAGGGATGGAGGGTTGCGTTCCTGTTTGCCTTCCTTCCGGCAATACTTGTTCTTGTTTTCAGGTACTACGTCAAGAACCCTGACAGATTCGAGCATGTCCAGAAATTAAGGAAGGCAAAGAAAGAGGGCAAGCATAAAGAGGTCCAGGAACTCGAAAAAATATATCCAGTCGATGCCGAAAAAGCGGACAAGCCAACATATAAACAGCTTTTCAGCAAGGACCTTATAAGAGTAACTGTTGTCCTTGCCTTCTGGAATTTCATAACAACCGGCATTGCGATCACAAGCAACTCATTCCAGCCGACATATTTTGAGTTCGTCAGGAATTTCCC
>JAJYZU010000152.1 GCA_021799755.1 Thermoplasmata archaeon | reverse complement strand
TAGAGGCTCCGCCATCTACAAAGAAAGTGCTTCCCGTAATGTAAGATGCCTCTTTTGAACAGAGGAATGCAACCATCGAGCCTATTTCTTCCGGAGAAGCCAGTCTTCCAAGCGGAATCTGTGACTCAGACCTCTTCCTCACTATATCGGGGCTAATGCCTTCCTTTTCCGCCGCATAATTCATCAGGTTGACCTGTCTCTCCGTAGCAACAAGGCCCGGGCATACGTTGTTTATCCTGATACCCTTCGGCGCTAGCTCAACAGAAAGTGTCTTTGCAAGACCAGCCAGAGCTGGCCTGAATGAATTTGAAATTACAAGGTTTGGCAGTGCTTCCTTTGCCGATCTCGATAATATGTTGACAATAGACGATCCCTCCTTCATAAGCGGTGTGAATGATCTTGTAAGGCGAACCACGCTCATGAACAGGGTATCGAAGTACCTGAACCATGCCTCATCAGTTACTTTGAGGAAAGCCATGGGCTCCGGTCCACCGACGTTGTTGACCAGAATATCGGCGCTTCCAAATTTTTCTTTAATGTAAGAAAAAAGCTTCTCTATATCGGACGCGATAGAAATATCGCATGCAAAGGAGTGTACTTCATGGCCTGTGACATCTTTTATCTTCTTTTTCGCCTTCGAAAGGTTTTCCTCGCTCCTTGAAACGATGATGACATCACTGCCTTCAGATGCAAGCTTGATTGCAGCACCGAAGCCAATGCCAGCGCTCGCACCGCATACAACCGCTTTTTTGCCTTTCAATGAATAATCCATGTTATACTCATCTTCCCATTATTCTTATCATGGTTCAGTGAGCAATTGTCTGCGCCTGCTCTCGCAGGAACTGTGCAAGGTAGTAGAAAGACCCGGTTCCCTTCCCAGTGCTTCCGCTCATCTTCCATCCGACGAATGGCTGTGAACCGACTTTTGCTCCTGTTGAACCACCTCTCTCCCTGTTAGCGTATAAAACACCAACATCAGCATTATCGAAGTAATATCTTATCTCTGCAGGGTCCTCGGAGAATATTCCACCTGTGAGGCCGTACTCGGAACTATTTACCTCATTCACAGCCTCCTGGAGAGTCTTGAATTTTCTTACCGCAAGAATGGGCAGGAAGAGCTCATTTCTTACAAGAGGTGAGTCAGCTTTCAGATCGTATATGATAGTGGGCTCAACATAGTATCCGCTACCGTCAATTGTCTTCCCTCCTGTCAATATCTTGCCCTCTCTTGTGAATATCTCCTGAAGGGACTTGAACTTCTCAAATGCACCCTTATTCACTACAGGATTGAGGAATGCATCCTTCTTCCTTGGGTCTCCAATAATAATTTTAGAAGTACGTTCTTTAAGCTTTTCCAGGAATGCATCATAAATACTGTCCTGTACGAAGAGAAGGGAGGATGCACTGCATTTTTGCCCTGCATACCCGAAACTAGCCCTCACCACACCCTCAACTGCTTTCTGCATGTTGGCTTTTGCCGTTACTATGATAGCATCTTTGCCTCCCATTTCCGTTATCACAGGTTTTGGCCCTTTTTCCGTTGCACGATGGTAAATGTCCATCCCAACCTCTCTGGAACCTGTGAATACTATACCGCCAATCTTGGGATGTTCTGCCAGAGTTCGGCCGACTATGCCACCTGAGCCTGAAACAAAGGCAAGCACCTCTTTCGGTACGCCAGCTTCGTGCATCAGCTTGACCGTCAGGTATGATATTATAGGTATATCACTTGAGGGTTTCAGAACAACAGCATTTCCCGTAATAAGAGGTCCGACTGTCATTCCAACCGTGATCGCATAGAAATTGAAGGGTGGTATCACTGCAAAGACTCCGTATGGCTTCATAATGCTGACGCTTTCCTCATTGTCGTAGCCCTTTCCTGTAAATCTGACGAAGCCTTCATTTTCTATAAGGTTCAATGCATAGTATCTGATGAAATCAAGTGCCTCATCAACGTCTGCCATCGCCTCATACCTGTTCTTGCCGTTTTCGTAAGCTTCTATTGCAGATATCAGGTATCTCTTTTCTCTTATGAGTGCATAAGCTCCAAGAAGGATCCGCGCCCTTTCTTCATAGCCGAGGTTATACCAAGCCCTGTAATTTTGATGCAGCATATTGACTGCCTTTTCAACGCTTTCCTTGGACGAAAGCTGGAATGTAGCGATTTTCTTTCCATCAATTGGACTGATATCCTCTATCTTCTTTTCTTCGATTACTTCGCCAGCGATGAGGTTCGGATATTCTTTTCCAAAGTACGATTCCGCCTCCTTAAGCGCCTTTTCATAGCTTGAGTCAAACTCCTTCTCTTTACCGGCCTGCTGCAGCCTTCCAAAAGTATTTTCATTTTCGAACATAGCTCAACATTGCTTGAGGATACATTAAGATATTCGGTTCTTGCGATCCGGAAGTATCTGGATAGGCGACATTTCTCTTCATATACTAGCAAAAAGCTAATCCTTGCGATTGTCCTTCCTCTTTATGAAGAAAAAGCTGAACGGTCTGTTTCCAATTCTTCTGACACCTTTCTCTGATAGCTTGAAGGTGGATTTCGACACGCTGGCCAAGCTGGTCAAATATTATCGAAAAAGCCATGTTGATGGTTTAACGTGTCTTGGTGAGGTTTCTGAGGTCGATCTCCTTAAAGAAGAGGAGAAGCGATCTATCCTGCAGAAGGTTATCGAGGCAGTGCATGGAGAAATGCCTGTTATCGCAGGAGCTGGCAGGGGCTCAATCAATTCAACTAAAACCGCTGTGGAAGAGGCGTTCAGCATTGGCGCTTCTGCAGCGCTGATTCCTCCACCTAAAAATCCGGTACTTAAAGGAGAGGAGATCTATGATTATTATGTGCAGCTTGATGATGTTTCAAAAGGGCCCATCATTATACTTGATAATCCATCACTTGGATATCCATTAATTTCTGTTGACACAGTAACAAGACTGGTGAACGATTCAAGAAATATCATGGGAATAAAGGTCGAGGAACAGCCAAGCATACTTAAAATCGTGGCTCTGAGAGAAAGCCTTGGAGACAGTGTTTCAATCTATGGAGCAACCCATGGCAGGAGCCTTTTCTGGGAGATGGAAAGGGGTATTGATGGCGTGATAACTTCTGCTCCTATTCCATCGCACATGCTTCGTATCTGGGATCTTTTTCATAAAGGTGAAAGGGAAAAAGCATACGAGGCATTTCTGGCTTCGCTTCCAATGGCATATTTCATGCAGGAAAGACCCGTCGCTGTTAAAAAAGAGATCTTGAAGCATCTCGGAATCTTTCC
>JAJYZU010000151.1 GCA_021799755.1 Thermoplasmata archaeon | reverse complement strand
AGGTTGTTGAAATTTGTCTCCGAGAATTCGAGCTCATTGAGATTGATAAAATCAAGATCCATTCTTTCAGCGAAGTCTATCAGGGCCCTTGTTTCACTATCTCTTCCTGGTAAGGACGGTACCTCGATCCCGACGGAAAGACCGTTGTCCCTGGCCCATTTTATCCTGTGCTTGAAAATTGAATGATCCATCCTGGTCCAGATTTCCTCTGGCGGGTGAAACCGGATCTCATCAAGGCCAGCCTTTGCGACAGAATCAATTGCCTCCTTTGATCCACTGATTGTGTAAAGATGAATGTGGTGACTGGATCCAAATTCCTGCTTGAGCATTTTGATGTACTCTGAAGTACGCTGATAGAATTTGAGTGGATCGCCGCCAGTTATTCCTGTTCCAGTTGCAGAGATCATGTTCGCCTCGAGGATCGCATCCCTCATGTCACGAATGGGCATCTCATCGGCAAACATCACATCAAGCATCTTTTTCTCGCTTGAAATAGGACAGTAAAAACATTTGGCATCACATATACCGGATACAAAGAGGACCATCTTTCCCCCTTTGGCGCATAGAACGCACCCCTCTGGTAATTTACCCGTATATGCGGATCCACCGCCAAGTCTCTTCAACGGCAGTTCATATAAATAGGAGATTTAACGTTTTCTTAGGAAATCCTGCTAATATTGAATTATGGAACAAAAGTGAATAAGGAAATAAGATAGATTAAAAGTGAGAATTGTTTCTAAAAGGATTAGACCCTTAAACCCTTATAGACAGTTCACTTACTGGTCTCCTTCCTGAAATCTTCTATAGCTGCCTTGATCTCTTCCACTGATGCTGAGCTTTCAAGTGTCGTGATATCACCGGGAAGCTGCCCCAGAAATACTGCCTTAACGACCCTCCTCATGATCTTACCGCTTCTTGTCTTTGGGAGCGTATTAACTATGTGTATCTCTTCCGGAACATATATGGGCCCAAGTTCTTCCCTTATTCTTTTGCGGAGGGTCGATACTATATCCAGGGCAGCCTTGAATTCATCCTTCAATACAACAAAGGCAACTATGCTTTCACCCTTTATCTCGTCCGGTTTTCCAAAGGCAGCTGCTTCAGCTACCTCCTTCGACGAAATCAATGCGTCTTCTATCTCTATGGTTCCCAGGCGATGTCCTGATACTTTAAGTACCTCGTCAGCTCTTCCCAGCAACCAGTAATACCCTTCGCTGTCCTTTACAGCATAATCTCCGCAGTAGTACATGCCCTTGAATTTCTCAAAGTATGTCTTCTTGAATCTCTCCGGATCGTTATTCAGGGTCAGGAACATGCCAGGCCATGGCTTCCTGTATGCTATGTAACCCTTTTCTCCTGTCCTGACCTCATTGCCTTCCTCGTCAAGGATTACAGGATCGATCCCAGGCATTGGAAATGTTGCAGAACCCGGTTTAAGGGGCGGAAGTCCAAGCCCTAGCGCAGGAGATATGACAAAGCCTCCGGTCTCGGTCTGCCAGTAAGTATCTATGATCGGGCATCTGGAATTGCCTATGTTCTCATAATACCATTTCCAGGCTGAGGGGTTTATCGGTTCACCCACTGTTCCGAGAACCTTCAGTGTCGAAAGATCATGCATCTTTGGGTATTTATCGCCGAACCGCATCAGCGTCCTGATCGCTGTCGGAGATGTGTAAAGTATGTTGACCCTGTAACGTTCGATTATTTCCCATAACCTGTCAGGAGCAGGATATGTTATCGAACCCTCATACATTATTGAAGTCAGGCCAAGAATCAGGGGTGCAAACACGATATAACTATGACCTGTGACCCAGCCAATGTCAGCAGCACACCACCACCTGTCATCCTCATCCGGGTTGAAAGCCCACTTCATCGTATTAGCAACCCAAACTGAGTAACCCCCACTTCCGTGGACAACGCCCTTTGGCTTGCCTGTTGTTCCAGATGTATACAGGATATAAAGAGGATCATTCGAATCCATGTCAACCGGCCTGACATAAGTCATACCATCACCCACAACCTCATGATACCAGATGTCGCGTCCCTCTTCCATTGGAATATTGTGGCCAGCCCTCTTCACGACGATCACAGATTTTACGGTGGAGGTCTGTTCGAGGGCTTCGTCAATGATCTTCTTGAGCTCAACTATCTTTCCATTCCTGTATCCTCCATCCGCAGTTATTACCAGTTTTGCCTTCGCGTCCTCAATTCTTTCCGCAACAGCTGATGCACCAAAGCCTGCAAAGACGAATGTGAATGCAGCACCGATTCTTGCCGCCGCCAGCATCGCAACAGGGGCTTCAAGTATCATGGGTAAATAAATCAGAATCCTGTCCCCTTTTTCTATTCCAAGGTTCAGCAGAGCCGAAGCAAGGTTATTGACCCTTCTGTATAAACCATCATACGTGATTATTTTTTCCTCACCATTTTCGCCTATCCACATATAAGCTGCCTGGTTTCTCTTGTGTGAGATGACGTGCCTGTCGACTGCGTTATGCGAAATATTAAGTTTGCCGTTGACAAACCACCTGTAAAATGGCGGATCAGTATCATCAAGCACCTTATCCCACGGTCTCGTCCAGTCTACAACAGAAGCAGCCTTTGACCAGAATTCATCGGGATTGTTGATCGATTCCCTATAAATGTTCTCGAATGAGGCTATTCCGGTATGATAACGTTCCTCAGTTGGCAGAACTTCCCTGTTTTCGTATTTTTTTGACATATTGCGGTTTATGAAAAGAACATTATAAAACATTTCCGAAGGATAATAAAGCCGTCATCTGCCAATAACAGAACAAATTTGACAGTTAAAGAAGAAGTACTGGAAATTAAAGGGTCTGCTGTGGTGATCTGTCGTATTCTTTAGAATATCTTTTCAGATTGAATGCCTCATTAAGAACCCGAAGTAATATATCATCCGATATTCTCGAAGAATCGCTTTCCGGTTCTATCATGATGCTGTTTGATGGTATCGAGACACCTGCTCTTGTGAGCTTTTCAATATACTTAAGACGGTCTGAAGGCATTACCTTAGTATACCGACGGGGTGCTAGAAGGCCGCATCTTTCTATCTCCCTCATAAATATCGGTCGCTTGAACAGGGTGAAAAGAATAGACAGAGCAATTTCGGGGCTGGATTCTTCGTTAATTGACTGTGATACTTTTCCCACAATATTGTATATGTCAGAACTTGTTTTTTCACTAATAAAATATAGCTTTGATGGCTTTATTTCCTTTTCAACCAGAATCTCCATATCTTTCATGGCTCTGAGATAACCTGTCAGCACCAGTCTGTGTGTATCG
>JAJYZU010000150.1 GCA_021799755.1 Thermoplasmata archaeon | reverse complement strand
TCTTCTCCGGGCATTTCCTCCAACCTTCCAGATATCTCCCTCAGGGCTTCAGCCCATCTCGAAGTGCTGTCTGCCATAAGTGCTACATCATATCCCATGTCCCTGTAGTATTCTGCAATTGTTATGCCTGTGTATATGCTGGCCTCCCTGGCTGCTACCGGCATGTTGGAGGTATTGGCAATGAGCACGGTCCTCTGCATGAGAGGCTTGCCGCTCTTCGGATCCTGCAGTTCCGGGAAGGTTGTGAGAATCTCTGTCATCTCATTTCCTCTCTCACCGCAACCCACGTAGACAACTATGTCACTGTCAGCCCATTTCGAGAGCTGGTGCTGTACGACTGTCTTCCCCGATCCAAATGGTCCAGGGACAGCGACTGTGCCACCCTTTGCCACTGGAAATAGAGAGTCTATTACTCTCTGGCCGGTTATAAGAGGAACATCTGGAGGCAATTTTCTGCGAACAGATCTGGACACCCTCACCGGCCAGTCTTGGGAAAGGTGAATCTCCGTTTTCCCCCCATCAGACTCGATCACAGCTATGGACTGGTTGACGTTGAATTTTCCTGATTTTATTCCGGTTAGCTTACCGGCCACACCAAATGGAACCATTATGCTATGCCTGATCAGATCAGTCTCTTGGACATATCCTATGAAATCACCCTCAGAAACTCTGGTATCATTCTCTGAAGTTGCAACAAAGTCCCAGAGCTTTTTCTCATCTATAGCAGGGGCAGTCAGTCCTCGTGCAATGAAGTCACCGCTTTCCTGCCTGAGCAGGTTCAGGGGTCTCTGTATGCCGTCATATATCGACGTGAGAAGACCGGGGCCAAGTCTGACAGACAGCGGCTTCTCTGTGTTTTCTACGGCTTCATCTGGCCTGATTCCACTTGTGTCCTCATAAACCTGGATTGTAGACCGGTTTCCCCTTATCCTGATGATCTCTCCTACCAGTCCCATTTTTCCGACCCTGACCACGTCATACATCTTCGCGTTATTTACATCCTCAGCAATGACAACAGGGCCCGAAACCCTTACGATCCTGCCTGTATTGTTATCCATTTATATCAACTCCTAAAACCCTCTTTGCCAGGGCTTCAACCGACTCCTCTCTCGCTTGTCCCGGTACCGGGATGAAAACCACAAGAGGTCTCGTTGTAGTCTCAATGTAGTCGAGGGTCTTTCTGTCCATGTACTGTTTCAACCTCTCGGAAACCATTATCAGCGAATACTTTCCGGATCCAAGTAGTTCAAGAAACTTATTGGCCCCCTCCATTCCCTGGCCAATGAATGAATTGTCAAGACCGATGAGCCTGAATCCGAGCGCTACCTCTCTCTCTCCGATTACAGCGATACTTCCAGGTTCTCCCTTAAGCGCGTTAATGCTCATCGTGATCATCCCACCGTCATTATTTCCCTTATCCTGTCTGTCTTAAGTGAATATGCCTTGCCCATTACAATTGCCCTGAGATTCTCCCTCTCCTTTTCCGCAGAAAAGATAAATGAGAATATTGATCCCAGTGACATTGCCTGCATCCTCAATATGGGCATGTATTTCCTGTAGTTAACTTTCTTCAGATAGGTGTCGAAGCTGTTCAGGGATTCATTATCCCGGTATGCAGCAAGGGGTTCATCGAGGTCATAGAACGTCTTCATCTTCACTGCCATCTCATCCACTGAGGCGCTGTCGAAGAATTCACTGAATTTATCGGGCAGTATAAAACCGCCATTTATAATGTCTGATTTCACTATGTCAAATTTTATATCAAGCATTCTGGCCTTCAGTGCCAGCATGATGTTCCTTCTGTCAATTTCTCCCGCAAAGTACCTGAATAGCGGCCCCTCATCGCCATTGACGAATTTCATCTGCGCAAAGAGCCTGGAATAGTAGTAGTCATCCAGTGCTGAAAACAGGGGAGAAACCTCTCCGCTCCCTTCATTATCGCCGATGAATTGCAGCAGGTATGTACCGTATCCAAACTTTACCAGATAATTGATTATCTCCCTTACTGTTCCGAGGGACATTATATTCAGGAAATCCTCGTGTGTAAGGTTCCCGCTGAATAGCCCAAGGGGGATGTCCCTGAAGCTCATGAGGAATGTTTCATTTTCCTTCAGTTTATAATCAAGCATTTTGCTGGAAATGACAGACTTTATATTTTCAATATCCCATTTGGAGAAATAGGCTTTCAGCAGATCTATTGCCATCGGAGGAGGCGTGGACAGCGCCAATCTGTTTTTTTTTAGCATGTGCCTGTTAATGGCCATTTCAAGGAGCTCAGGATTTCTGTATGATGAGGAAAGAGCATCAATATCCTCCTTATAGCTTGTCGAGGAAAGTGCCTGTGTAAGGTCATCCAGGTTTTCCATCTCAAGCGCTTTAAAATAAAAGTCCTGTGGGAGGAAGTCAATCATATTAACCTTGACTTTGCCATAACTTCCTGAATATCCAGAATTAATGAAAATCACCTTATCCGGCTATATATTTCCTGCATCAGGTTTTCTTTGATATCTTTGAACAGTGCTGTCATCGACAAATCCAGTTCTATCTTACCGTCGCCACTTCTGGCGATAATGCCTCCAACTCCGTCCAGTTCGCTTTCCAAGATTTTAATGCTTCCTGCGCCACTTATTCCTGAAACATCCTCGTGTCTCACGAGAATCGTGCAGTTATCCCCAAACATTCTTCTTGCATCCTTGACCATTTGATTCAGTATGTCGTGATATTCAGGAGATTTCCTAAGTTCCTTCAGCTGTTCCATCATCATGGCGAGCCCTTTGTTCAGAAGTTCCCCGATCCTTGAGTTCACGATTTGCCTTGCCTCAAGTGTTGCGCCATCGATAGTTTTTTTAACAAGCGCCCCAGTATCATCGTCGATCTTCTTTTTATACGCCAGATCGAGCTCGGATTTCTGTTTCTCCGCTCTTGAATTGAATGCCACCAGTTCTGCCCTGAATCTAGCCTTGAGGCTCTCTATCTCAGAATCCCTGCGTGCGATGATGCTTTCCCTGATCTGATCAATAGGCATATGTATCGTCTAAAGGATGCCCAGAAGCAGTATTATTCCAAAAGCTACCCCTATGATCCACAATGTTTCCGGAATAATAAAGAAGAAAAGCACCTGTCCGAACTTCTCAGGTTTTTCCGCAATAATTCCCATTCCGGCAGCTCCAATTCCCTGCTGAGCCATTCCTGTTCCAATAAGGCCGCCGGCTATGGAGATCGAAGCCGCTATTGCCAGATACGCATCAATTGTCGTTAATACCATGAATATACCGTAGGATCATAGGTGAAGGTTATTTAAAACTGATTGTGGACGTAATTTCA
>JAJYZU010000149.1 GCA_021799755.1 Thermoplasmata archaeon | reverse complement strand
CGAAAGGCACAGGCACAGATATGAGGTAAATCCTAAATACATAGACCGGCTGGAGGAGAAAGGTATGATATTTTCAGGCAAGGACGACGCCGGAATACGAATGGAGATTGCAGAGATAAGAGGGAAAAATAATTTTATTGCGACCCAATATCACAGTGAATTCCAGTCAAGGCCATTAAACCCATCGAGGGTCCACAAATATCTGGTTCAGAGAGCACTGGAATTCAAGAGGGGGAGAAAAGTATGAAAGAAGTTCTTGATGAACTCGCCGGAAAGATAAACTCAAAATTAACAACAGATGAAAAAATGAAGAAAAAACTGGCTGGGGTGAAGAAGACATTTTCGTTGAATTTTGACGGAAAGGATTATTATAACTTCAGCCTGAACGACTGCAAAATTTCCGAAATATTGCCGGGCCAGAAGGATGCTGACATATCGATCGAGGTCGGATCAGATCTGTTCAGCAAGCTTCTGAGCGGTGAAGAAGATGCCATGTCAGCCTATTTCGAGAAAAAAATAAAGATAAAGGCTTCCCTGATGGACAAGCTTCTGATCAGTGAGCTCCTGAAATGACCTCTGAGATTGACGCATATTCTCAGCGATTGGAAAAGGAGGTCAGGTATGCTTACGAAATAGCAAACAGGGCCAGAAAAAAGGGATTTGATGTCACAGATAATGTCGAGATACCGCTGGCATCAGACATGGCAGAAAGGATTGAGGAATTGATCCAGATTAAGGGTCTTTCGTTATTGATCAGGAAAGCAAGTGAATCAATGTCCCGTGAAGAGGTATCAATTGCTGTGGCAAGGGAAATTGCAAAGCAATTCCTCGATCAGGGCAAGAAGATGGCGCTTGACAGGGCAGTCAGGGTCGGTCTCGCGATCCTGACTGAAGGGATCCTGGTCGCCCCTCTTGAGGGGATTGCATCTGTTGAGGTATTGCAGAACCCGGATGGAACGGATTATGCTTCGGTCGTTTATTCAGGTCCAATCAGGGGTGCGGGTGGTACTGCACAGGCAATGAGTGTGCTTATTGCAGATATAGTCAGGCGGGATCTCGGAATAGGCTCATTCGAGCCCACAGATGACGAAATTCAGAGGTATATAGAGGAGATCGATCACTATAACAGGATAAAACATCTTCAATATCTTCCCACACCCGAGGAGATCAAGCTCGTGGTATCAAGATCACCTGTGATGATAGATGGTGAGGGGAGCGAGGAGGAAGAGGTTTCTGGCCACAGGGATATGGCAAGGATTAAGAGCAACCGGATTCGTGGAGGTATGTGCCTTGTCATATCTGAGGGCCTTATACAGAAGGCAAAAAAGATTCTGAAATATACGAAATCTCTTTCATTGACGGAATGGGATTTTCTCTCCGAGATAATTGCGACCAAGACAGATGAGGTATCTGATACATCACACAAATCAGAGAAGTTCCTCAAAGACATAATAGCAGGAAGGCCTGTCTTTTCTCATCCTGGAAGACCCGGTGGATTCCGTCTTCGTTACGGTAGATCCAGAACTTCCGGACTGGCAGCTGCTTCGGTCAATCCTGCAACCATGGAGATACTTGGAAGGTTCATAGCCATTGGGTGCCAGATAAAAGTAGAGCTTCCCGGAAAGGCTGCTGCTGTAACCCCATGCGACACAATAGACGGTCCAATGGTACTTCTTGAGAATGGTGATCACGTAAGAATAAACAGGGTAGAACAGGCGCGTGATCTCAAATCTAAGATAGTCATGGTAACAGATGTTGGAGAGATACTCATGTCATACGGTGATTTTGCAGAAAATAACCACAGGCTTGAGAAACCATCTTTCACGGATGAATACTGGAATATTCTTGCCAGAAAAGCCGGTATCTCTGCTGGCAACAATGAAGAGATGCTTCCATCACTTGCATTTGCTCTATCTAGAAAGTATTCGGTTCCACTTCATCCCAGCTGCACTTACTTCTGGCACGATATTACGGTTGAGGATCTGAAGGATCTTTATGCAGAGGTCTCTTCCACGCCCCGGGATGACATGAAATTCAGGAAATCAGATCGCATCATGGATATACTGATAAGGCTGGGGGTTGAATTCTCCTCAGATGCCAGCTATGTACGTCCTCTGAAACCAGAAATACTCATCTATTCACTTGGTCTTGACAGGAACAAGCCGGACCTTTTGTCAATATCAGAGAAAGAATCAGTTATGATCAATATCAACAGGTTATCGGGCATAAAGATAATGGAAAAGTCACCAACCAGGATAGGGGCCCGGCTTGGGAGACCAGAGAAATCAGGTGATCGAAAAATGAAGCCCAAGGTTCATGTCCTGTTTCCGGTTGAATCACACGGTGAAAACAGGCGTTCAATTAAAATGGCGAACGACAACGCAGAGGATGGATACGAAAGCGAAATAGCGATGCGTTCATGCCCAAAATGCGGAAATCTCACACCCGTGCCAATATGCGAGGACTGCGGTTCACCGACATACATATCTGATGAAAAGAAGCAGAGCCTGATAGATCTAAACAAACTGATAAAGGCGGCTGAAAGCAATGCCCATTTAACAATATCAAGCCTGCCTGAATTTAAGGGCGTTAAAAAACTAATGTCGGAAAGAAAGGTATGCGAACCACTGGAAAAGGGGATACTGAGAGCTAAAAATGGGGTATCGATCAACAAGGATGGGACCTGCCGGTATGACATGTCTGATATTCCACTAACGCACTTCTATCCTGAAGAGTCCAGCGTCACAAAAGAGAAACTTCTTGATCTCGGTTATAAGGATGGAGAGGAGTTCGAGATATTTCCACAGGACATTATAATTCCTGCCGATGCAGCATCTTATCTCCTTAAGGTAGCTGCATATATTGACGATCTTTTAACAGGATATTACAAGATGGAACCTTATTACATGTGTCACAAACCAGAGGACCTTATCGGGCAACTTGTAATCGGGCTGGCGCCACACACATCCGGCGGGATTATCGGCCGGATAGTGGGAATTACAAAAGTGTCAGGCTGCTATGCACATCCTCTTTTCCATGCCGCTAAGAGACGTAATTGTGATGGGGATGAGGACAGCATAATGCTTTTGATGGATGGTTTGCTCAATTTTTCGAAACTTTTCCTGCCATCCACACGCGGGGGTCTGATGGATGCTCCTCTTGTACTCACGCTCCATCTCAGACCGGATGAAGTCGACAAGGAGGCAATGAATCTCGATACACTTCCGGAATATCCAGAAGAGTTTTTCGAGGCCGCAATGCAGGAAAAGATGCCTTCCGAGATCGAGGACATTATGCAGACAATGAAAAACCATGTTTCCAAGACGGGCTCAGTGATGGG
>JAJYZU010000148.1 GCA_021799755.1 Thermoplasmata archaeon | reverse complement strand
TGGGCATTCTGCCATTCCCTTAAATATGAAATGGAGTTGCCCACAACCCTGACTTTCCGGTATCCTGTCTTCCCAGTAACAGAAAGAATTGCACCATACTCATCAAATTCCACGTCCTTGTTTCTTAGTGTCAGGAGCTCGCCGATCCTGCAACCTGAGTCATAAAGTGCGTATACTATCGCTTTGTCCCTTGCGTTGTTCAGAACGCTTACAATCTTCTCTAGCTCTGCCTCTGTTATCATGTTATCCGGTTTAACATTCTTGTTCGGGTGATTATTTGTTTTGATCCAGGATATGCATCTTGGATCATGATCGTTAAGAAGCCATGGATAGAACTTTTTAAGCGTTGACTTGTAATTCTCGATCTCCCATTCAGAATAGGTACCATTATGGTTATGGCCTTTTACCCTTCTCCCTATCTTACCGGAATGAAGCCTAGAAAGAACTTTCTTTATGTCAGATTCTGATGGGTTAAGAAAGGTATCTGGTATGAGCGATGCTATCTGTCTGAGCCTTATAGCATAGAAATACTGCCTGTTTATTGAGAGCCCTGCAAGGTGAATGTCACTGACAAACTCCTTGATCTTATCCTTAACTTCTGTGCTCAGGTCTGTTCTATCAAGCCTGACGAGTTCATTGTTTAGATCGCCCTGGTTCATATACCCTCATGGAGTGGGGGTATAATAATTATTGCTCGGCATTAAACCTTTGAGTTAATGCCCGACCCGGGCATACCTTCATAAAAATATTTTGTTTCATTAGATTCTTTAAGATGGAGGCTCTTCTTATGGGTTAAAACGCAGGATCTTGTCCCGCCATGAATGTTATTTTTCGTAGGGCAGCTTTGCGTTGATTAATAAGTTAGTTATCCGAATTCTGAATGACCTAAAATTTGAATACTTCTTGAGGACCGATCGAAGGAGAGTAAAAATATGATAAGAAACTAAGAGTTTTATGGAGAAAGGAGTGGAGATTGCTTTCCAGATTTCGTCAGGAACCGACGATAGCGAACTGGTCAAAGCTATGGCTGACATAGTGGGAAATGAATTCAGGAGTAATTTGGATCTTCAATGGCGCGTATTCCATGTGACTCTCGGTGAAGAGAAATATTTCAGGATACTTTATGCCGGACCTCATGTCGGTAAATTACATCCTTATAACGAAAAGAAGATCAGGGAAAGGTTCGATAACCTCTCGCATCAGAATTATGATCAGGTTATGCATGAGTATCAGGCGTTGAAGAAACAAGATAATATCTTGACGCAGCAGATCCAGGAAATAAAGGAAGAATACGACTTATGGGAGGACAGGTTCTGGGCCTATTTTTAGATCTTTGCTATCTTCAATTGGAATATGCCAAATACATGCAGGCATTTTCGAACTTAAGTATTTCTCATTAAATACGGTATACTTTAGAATCACCCTATTGTGGTCTTGTGCATTATTCTTCGACAGACAAGAATAGATACATAATATTAAACTCGAATGAATACAGAAGGCTGAAATGAACATAGAAGATCTCCTGGGTTATGCTCGCAGAACCGGAATGTTCTGGCCGTCTGCAGAAATTTATGGCGGTTCTGCAGGATTGTATGATTATGGACATATAGGTGCCATGCTCAAGAGGAGATTTGAGAACATTTGGCTCTCGTACTTTGTGGAGAGGAACCAGAACTATTTCCTTATTGACGGAACAACCGTTCTTCCGGAAAAGCCCCTTGTCGCTTCGGGGCATGCAGAAAGATTCAATGACATACTTATTGCATGCAAGAAGTGCAAAACATACTACAGGGCTGACGTGCTTCTTTCAGATCTTGGTGTCCAGCTGAACGAAGGCGCAACTCCTGGAGAAGTTGACGCCGCCGTATCAGTGAATGGCCTGAAATGTCCGAAATGCGGAGGACAGTTGGGAGAGGCAAAAGCATTCAACATGATGATAGATGTGGCTCTCGGTCCGGATAGATCGGACCATGGATATCTGAGACCAGAAACTGCACAGTCTGCGTACCTGAATTTTTACAGGGAGTACAGCCTCCTCAGGCAGAAACTTCCGCTTGGACTAGCAATTATCGGCCGAGCATATAGAAACGAAATATCACCCAGACAGGGATTATACAGATTAAGGGAGCTAATACAGGCAGAACTCCAGATATTCTTTGACGACCAGGCGTTTCAGCCTGATCTGGCCGGTTTCTCCGGAACCAGAATTAACGTTGTTCCTTATGTGACAGGCAAGCTTGAGTCCATGACAACTGACGAGCTCGTTGCCAGGGGATATCCTTCATTCTATGTTTACCACATGGGAATTATCGACAAGTTTTACAGGAAAATTCTCGGTGTGCCGGACACTAAATTCCGCTTCCTGGAGAAAGGCGGGGAGGACAAGGCATTCTACAACAAGATACATATGGATATTGAGATCGATATAGCGAGCTGGGGAGGATTCAAGGAGGTTGGCGGCCTTCATTACCGTGGCGATTATGACCTCACATCACACACAAAAGGGTCCAACAAAAGCATGCTAGCCAAATCCGAAGGAAGAGAATTCATGCCGCATGTCCTTGAACTATCGTTTGGTGTTGACAGAAACCTGTGGGCCCAGCTTGATGTCTTCTTCACGAATGCAGACGGCAGGCAGATCCTTTCCCTTAAACCTTACTTAGCACCCTATTCGGCTGCGGTACTTCCGCTCCAGAATGATGCCTCAATTAACGGGAAAGCAAGGGAATTATTCCTCCAGTTGAGCAGGAAGTTCAGAATTTTCTATGATTCCTCAGGGTCTATTGGAAAGAGATATGCCAGAATGGATGAGATAGGCACGCCTTATTGCATCACAATAGACTATGATACTGTAGACAGCGAATCTCAAAATTTTGGAACTGTAACTGTGAGGAAGAGAGATAGCAGGGAACAGGACAGAGTAAAGTTACCTGACCTGGAGAACTACCTGCAGGCTTCACTCAGTGTAGAATTTGACTGATACTGAAAAATGCATGTATTCAAAAATGAAAGCGTGCATGATTAAATTATATTGTGGATTCAGTTTTTCTTTCTCGTCTATTTATGGATGATCTCAGTGGTTGGGATGATACTCGCGTCTTCCCCTGTTGCCATGCGAATAGTTACCGCCACCCCTCTGTTGTGGTGGTCTCCGCCCGTAATTTCCCCTGAATCCACCGCCACCAGGTCCGCGTCTATCAGATCTCTCCGATCGTTCAGATCTTTCCGGGCGGTTATTTCCTCTCAATCCCAGAGCTGCGTCGTCAAATTTGCTCTCATCGAGATAAACCGGCTTCATCCTGACAGATACTGAATTCTCAATTTCCCTGATTACGTATTCCT
>JAJYZU010000147.1 GCA_021799755.1 Thermoplasmata archaeon | reverse complement strand
CGGTCAAGGAAGGAGAAAAATTTCTTCAGAGCATAGTTGGTTCAGACGCAGCGTTTCTTGTGCCATCAGGTATAATGGGAGAAGATTCCCTTGCAAAATATGGTTTTTCGTTTGAGATAATCACCAGGCCGGGAAAGATGACAACCGGATTGGATACAATTGAGTTCGCCAGGATTGCATGTTCGAGGGGATGTGACCTTCTGGTATTTGTTGGTGGTGATGGTACTGCCAGGGACATATTTTCAGCCATTGGAGAACGAATTCCTGTTCTGGGCATTCCTGCAGGCATAAAGATGTACAGTTCCGTCTACGCGCTTAACTTCAACCACGCTGCAGACCTTTTTAAAAAATTCATACAGGGGGAAGGGTACGAGATTTACAGAGGTGAAGTTGCGGACCTAGATGCTGGTTATTTCAAAGGTCAGGGATTCCATATAAATTATTTTGGCGATTTACGGGTAATTGGAGATTCCTCTTCTCCAAAGTTCTCCAAATCAGAGGTCCAGGCAGACGACATTTCGGGAATAGTGGATTTTGTCATCGAGAACATGAGAAAAGATGCCTATTATTTCGTGGGCCCCGGATCCACCTGCAAGGCAATAACAAGGAATTTCGGTGGAAACCCTGATCTGCTTGGAATTGATGTAATCAGGAATGGAATCATTGTGAAGCTCGATGCCAGCGAGAATGATCTCATAAAGTTCAGCAGTGAACAGTCCTTCATAGTAGTCTCCCCGCTCGGAGATCAGGGATTTCTCCTGGGGAGAGGAAACAGGCAGATAACGGGCAGAGTGATGGAACGGGTTGGGTTCGAGAATCTCATTGTAATAGCATCAAGGTTAAAAATGGACAGGATTAACAGTCTCTATGTTGACATAGATTTCCCAGTCGATTGTATACCAAAATACCTGAGGGTCATCATCGGTTACGGAGAAACCAGGATTGTGAAAACGGTCTTTCGCTAATCAATATTTTTCCGCAAAGGATTATCTATGTCAGACAGATCACGACACATTGGATAACGATAGAACCTCCAGGACATTTGCAGATTTATCTGCATTTTTGAGGAGAGCACCGAAATTCAGGTACTATCCTGTACCTCTCATTATCATCACGCTTGTTGATGTCCTGCTCACAAAGAAGATACTGGAGACATCAGTCATAATAATTGCAGGGTTCCTTATCGGTTCTTATTTGGATCTGGCCGTTACCAGAAAATGGAATTTCTTCTTTCCATTCAGGAGAATAGTTTACCTCAACTTCTTTACGCTGGGTCTGTCCACAATATTTTTCTGGGCTCTTTTCGCATTTCATTTCATGGATATTGGCGGCATAGCCCTCCTGACATTTTCCTTTACATTGACAGCTTTTGTCAGATCCATGGTTTACTATGTATATTATGGCGACAATCTCAGGAAGGCTATTCTTCCCGCTCTGGTCTATCCGTCGATAACTATCATAACTGCATTCTCTGTGACATTGATCTATTCAATGGTCTTTTCAACCACCGTCGCAATGATCATATTTGCATTCGCGGGCTATGTTTATGCAAACTGGACAATGGGGGACTTCAAGAGGGAATTTGGGCAGAGCCCTGTAAAAGTATTAAACATGTTTCTGAACCTTCACACGATGAACAGCAGCGACCATGAAGGATTGGATTTCTTCTACCAGCTTTACAGCCTTGAAAGGGAAGTCCCAGTCAGCATAATCGATGTTAAAACAATGGAAGACGAAAGGAAACTGCTGATGGTGTTCCCTTATGTTCATCCAGGACCCTTTGGAAGCGTGGGATCAAGCAATCTGCCGGAAAAGCTTCTCATGCGGCTTTCAGATATAACACCAGAGATCATGGTGTTCCACACAGCGACAACGAACAGCAACAACTGCAGGGATGACGTAGATGTGGACAGCATATCACAGGGTGTTAGAAGCGCCCTGGAGCTGGAACAGGAAATATCTGGAATATCAAGATTCAAGAAACTGAATGTTGGACGAATAAAAATGGGGCTTCAGAGGTTCGGGGATGTTCTGCTTTGTGCGATTATACCGGAAAACAGGGCATTCGACGATATAGAACTGGAGGAGGGAATGAAAATGATGTCTGCTCTCAAGGAATCAGGTGCCAGGGATTCGCTTATCATTGATGCGCAGAACTTTTTTTCACACGGTTCAAGTTCTCTGAACGACGTTTCTTCTTTGATACCTCCATCGATCAGGGAATTCAAAAAAATGGACACAACCGGAGACTTCTCCATGGGATACGGCAGGACTTTCACAGAGACGGCAGGGTTGGGAAAACTTGGCATCCAGGCAGTTGTGATCAGGGCTGGGGAGAAGTACAATGCATATGTACTTACTGATTCAAACAACATACTGAGGGAAATTATAGATGAGAGCAGGGAATTGCTTAAAGAGGAAATAGACAATGTCGAGATTTACACGACAGACAATCACTATGTCAACAAGAATACTCTTGACATGAACCCGCTGGGTCAGAGAGACAATCCGGAACTTATTGTGGAATTAATTGTGGATGCAGTGGTTCAGGCAAAATCATCAGTGCAAAAAGTAAAATTATATCATGGATCGAGCAATGTGAAGGTTCACATGGGAGAGAAGGAAATCTTTCAGAAACTGCAAAATGTGGTTTTCTCTTCAATTAGAAGGGCAAAATACCTCCTTCTGCTGGATTTCATACCATCACTCATAGTTGCCATACTGGCATTCACCTATCTTATGCGCATCATTTGAAGTCAAATCCTGCTCCCATAAGCAGGTCGGAAAGCACCACAGAGGTGAGTGTCTGTACCACAGGAACCGCACGTATTGCGATGCAGGGATCATGCCTTCCCTTGACTGAAATTTCATCATCTTTCATGGTTTCGAGATTGACCGTTTTCTGGGATATCTTTATGGATGAGGTAGGTTTCATGACAACCCTGAATACAACCGGCATGCCATTGGTGATGCCGCCAAGGATTCCACCATTATGGTTTGAAGTTGTTACAATTTTTTTACCATTATAGGTGAAAGGGTCACTAGCTTCCGATCCCTTCATTGTGGAGAACTCAAAGCCAGACCCAAATTCAATGCCCTTTAGTCCAGGAATGGAAAACATTGCATGGGAAATCATGCTCTCCACGGAATCGAAGAAAGGATTCCCGATTCCCTCGGGAATACCATACACCAGTGTTCTAATAGTGGCACCTATGCTGTCACCATCCCCGAGCATTCTCTTTATCAATTGCTGAGCCTCCATGTCCTTAGTTTTATCGGGAATTCTTGAAATAAAAGAATATGCAGATTCCTCGGGATCATGATTTCTGTTGAGGGAGATGGGACCCATTGAATCGATGAAGGACTTCAACAGTATACCTTTCTTCTGAA
>JAJYZU010000146.1 GCA_021799755.1 Thermoplasmata archaeon | reverse complement strand
AGAACATAACTAAGGGTTCTCCCCTTATAGTTGCGGCAAAATCAAAGCTTAGAACGGGTTTTATCCGAACCATCAACATATCTGACATAGTACGGATGCCAATCAGAAGGGCAGGTTTTAACCTTCGGCCATACGTTTTGAGGGGATTTTTTGATACCCAGCTTCTCATAGCCGAATCAAAGATCGGACTTCCCCGTGATTACAGAGTATTCTGGATGGGGCATTCAGGAACGATGGAATCAAAATACACCACTGACAAGAAATTACCTGAAGACGTGTTAGAGGACATGAGAGAGAAGTATGCTAAATCTTTGAAGTTCTTACAGACAGAGGCAACGGTCATATCTGAAGAGGATAAGAGAATCATAGAGAAAACAACTCTCCACAACCTTCTGAAGTTTTTGGGGTATTCTGATGAGGATGCAGACAGGTGGATGGAACTGAGCGATGAGGAAGTTCAGAAGCAACTTCAGAAGAGGTTAGGCATTGCACAAGACCCCGAGAGCATAAGAAGGAAAGCCATGCAGGATGCCAGGGAGATCGGCAAGAGGAAAAACAAACAGGTAATGATAAACTCAGCATTCGTGGAGGCCTACTTTGAAGAGGGATTTGAATATGTGGGAACGGTTGGACAGGATAAGGTAATCATGCGGCTGCCTTAGTCATTTCTTCAAACATTTTCAGGTATTCCATCACGATATCGATATCCTGAAGGTGCATGTAGTCTGATAAGCTACTGGTGTCTATCTTTCCTCTATTTTCATTAACAAAATTCATGGCTTCAATTTTATCTTTCTTATCAAGGGCATACATTACTCGATAGCTCCTCTTCATCTGGCTTGTAACCATGTTCTTTGCAGTCTCGGGCAATGCATTAAAGGCACTTGATCTCTGAAGCTGAGAGAGCCGTATTTCTTTATATTTATTCCAGACCTCATCCATGTCGATGTAGATTGTTATGCTTTTCACTGTATATCGATTCACCCTGAAGACAGTCTGATCCGATTTCTCAACGAGGATGCCTGCATCCTTCAGGAAATCTATGGCCTTATACACAGACTGCCTGCTGAGCTTTCTGCCATTGTGCTTCAAGAAATCAGGAAGGGAATCCAGGTACTGACCTTTTCCCATCATCCTATCAATGACATCCTTTCGTGTCTGATTGGGATCTGTCAGAAGCAATGATACCAGAGTTTCAACCGTTTTAAGTTTTTCACGCCTTCCCTGACCTTCCATTGTTTACCTAATGTTAAACAAGTATTTATGTGTAACTATAATTTTCAGAATAATAACATTAGCAATTTGGAGTTTAACATTTGGTGATGAAATGACCACAGAAATGGAGTGGAAAGGTAATGTGAGAAGACTCTCAGGGAGCCTATATGTAACATTGCCTAAGGATTATTTGAGAGCCAAAGGTGTGCAACAGGATGATGTGGCTATCTTCGAACTTCGAAGAGATGGGCTACTGTTAAAATTCAGAAAGCCAGTAAGCCCCTCACAGGAGAAGGAGTTGGTTCAATGATTGATCTTAAACCCTTAAAAAATGAATCAACAAAATTCCCAGAGCCTCTGAAGTCGATTATAGAAATGTCCAAGGATTCAATGCCTGAGAAGGACTTTGTAGACTTCTTTATAAGCTTGAGAAGAAAAGCCAGGAACATGGATAAAAAAAAGGAGGCAATGAAAAATGACTGAAAGTGAAGGGGGGAGGGAGAGGAATCCCAGCAGGTTGGAAATCTGGAATCCTTTCCATCATGGTTTTGATGTGGCATGTGTATTTAAAAATTTGCACGATTTCGAGTTTGTGAACGTTGATCCAGACAGAGATCAAACCCTCTGTCCTCATCATGATCGTTTGCATGGGGATCATCCTCTAGCACTTTCTGAGACAGATACCCTGAGCCATGTTCGATTTCAGTACTGGGTATTTTCAGATGTGCCAGTGGTGGTCATGCTTCTGAATGAACAACATTGCACAACTTGTCTCGGGACAATCAGGGGAACTTTCGTCCCAACACCACCACAGAAGGAGTGGACGGAAGAAAATGTCAGAAGATTTTACGAGCATCTGCTAGGGAAAAAGCTCAACATAGAACCGAGATTTGAACCCTTGCGAAGATTTCTCAGTTTGGAGTTTCCCGATGAGGATACGAAAAAAATGATTCAACGAGTTGATGAAGAATTTTACGAACGTGTTGCTCGGATGCTAAAAGGAGAATATCAGAGAGAATAAACTGAGGGGGGAGGAAAAAATGCAAAAACAAGAGATAAGAAATGAAGAGAATAATAGCAAGAGATGCAGGTGGAGCGGAAGGACGCTAAGGGGAACATACATCCCCGATCACGAACTCGATCCAATTTCACGAGATTGGACGTTCGGCTTTTCCATCAGGGATGGGATGCGGTATCCCGTGCTTCTGAAAGGCATCATCTGTGGTATATGCTATAATTATGATACTGTAGAGTACATCAAACTTCCGATGGATTCGCACGGGATCCCGTCAGTGGAAGTCCAACACGTTGTCCACCTGAAGAGGAGGGATGACGATGAGTGAACCACAGACCTGTTCAAAGCACAACCTACCGATGGTTTCCATTCTGATTGGAGGCAGGATGGTTCCTGTACTCGATGAAGAAGGCTACCAGGTCGATGAAAATGAAGAAGATATATATCAGATGGTATGCCCAGAATGCGAATATGAACATCAGATGGAACAAGCTACACTGTCAGATCAACCAGCTGATGTTGCAAAGTCCATCAGGAAGTTTCAGGAGAGCCCATTCAAGAAATCCATCAACAAACCATCAGACAGGGATTTCATAGGCAAGTATTCCAGATTCCTGATGGAAAGCAAGTCAGTTCCGCTCTTTGTGGCAGAGGCATCCTGTGAATTTCTCATATCCATCGCACTGTATCATGCAAACTAC
Organism: Thermoplasmata archaeon; assembly: GCA_021799755.1. The sequence goes on along the minus strand of JAJYZU010000146.1, from coordinate 484 downwards.
GTTGATGGTAAAGGCAGGGTTCTGAGCAACGAGGCATACAGGCACATAGCTGATTCAGGCCATAACAAATCCCCACTGTATAAGTTCATGGCAGATGAGGTAATTCCCAAGGCATTCAGTGAATACAACTACTATATGATAGGACGGGGAACATCCAGGGGAATTACATCGATGGTGAGCAGGGAGAAGGATGGAAGGAGAATTCCCATCATCTTCATGAAGGATGAGGATTCAGTTCTTTATAAGGCGGACAACTACAACAAAGACCTGTATGAAGGCTACTCAGACCTGTATGATGGCAACATACCATCCAACACCACCAACGTGAACGGCCACCAGGTTCACAAGAAATGTGTGGCATCCTACTGGTCAACGGGAACACCCATAAGCGTCAAGTATGCGGAACCAGATCTCTTTGAACAGGGCTGGGCATGGAGACTTCTTCCCCTGATGGATGACAGTCCGATCCCAGAGAATCCCCTCA
>JAJYZU010000145.1 GCA_021799755.1 Thermoplasmata archaeon | reverse complement strand
CGTGGCGGAATGACAGGAAATATACAAGGTATACAACCACTAGGGAGAAAACGAATGCCATAAGGTCTATTGAATAAATGCCCAGTATATCGATACCAAGCACTATGGTTGCCACCGCTCCAAAAGCAGCACCGCTGGAGATCCCTATGACGTAAGGCTCGGTGATAGGATTCTTGAATATGGACTGGATCACAGCGCCACCCACTCCGAGAGAAGCCCCTATGACAAGGGCACTGAAAATCTGTGGCTCACGTAGAAGGACCACAATCTCATACTGTATCGACGTGAAATGGAAATGAAACATTCCGCCCAGGACAGGGATCTGGGATATCATTATCTCCATGACAGTGTAGAAAGGAATCTTAACAGAGCCAATGAAGAAAGAGGCAAGAATTACAAGTAGCAGAAAAATAAGGGATAATGCTGTCTTGGTTTTGGTGCCAATGGTCAGAATATGCCTTTCCGTTATATATTTGAACATTGCTTTCACGCGTTTGGCATTGGAGGATATCCAAGATTAATGGGAAAATTCGGTATATTGAGGTAAATCCCGGGATAGATGATACTGATCAACCACTGGATAGCATATATGGTCCTGAAGTCAGGTTCATTGAAAAAGTTGTCATCGAATATGGTGAAGACCTTCTGCGGTGAACCTGTCATTGCAGCAGTCTCATTGAAAGGTGCAGTCTGCACTGCCGATTCCGGAACATACTGATCGAGAAGTATGATATCGGGGGACTCATTGGCGATGACCTCACCACTGATAGTGTAATAGCCGCTTTCAGAGGCAATGTTTCGCAGATGTGCTATCAAGAAAAACTGGTTTATGAATGTATTGTTGCCTGCCGTCCAGTAACCGCCATAGTTTGAGAGATAATAAAAAATTGTCTGCTCAGTGCTAATGTTCGACATCGATGATGAAATGGCATTCAGCGATGAACTCATCCAGTTGACAATGATGGTAGCATTGGAACTCTTGCCTGTGAGTTCGCCAAGCATCATTGTGAAGTTCTCTATCTGGGAGAAGCTCTCCGGATTATCCAGCATAAACGGAATCTTGAGTGTATTGTTGATGTAAGTTCCATATGAAGGCATCGTTGATCCATAGCCAAGAACCACCTGCGGTGAAAGGTTTAGCAATTCGCTGTAGTCCACTGTATAAGCATTCCCTACATTTGGAACGGTCTCGTTTGGCGGATACGAGTCATAAACGTTTCCTCCAACCAGATCCTTAATGGCACCAAGGGCATAAAGAGTGGCTGTAGCCGACGGATCAAGACTGACTATCCTTGTCACAGGTTTCTGGAAAACAAAGGTTCTTCCCAGAGAATCTGTGACCTTAATGGGGCCGCTTGAACTCGCGTGGCCAGTGGAGCTGACATAACCAAACAATGACAGTGCTCCCAGTACCACGATAATCACTACAACAAGCGCTTTCATCTTCCTGTCAAAAAATCCCGAACTCATTTCAATCACTGAAATTATTTTTCTAAATGTGAAATAGTTTTCACTATAATAAAATTTTCACATGAAACCTTTTTATCATGGATTTGATAAACTGTAGCCGGACTTGGCCGGGGAGCCAGGCTCTCCCTGTTACCCGAAGTCTATATGCGGGGGCGACAGTCCCATGAGACCAACCAGACTTCTGCCAGGCCCCGTGGAATCGATGAGGTTCTGTCCCACTGGATCGCAGGTTCCATCGGTCAATCTCAAAGGAGAATGGCCGATTGATCAATCTGGTGAACCCGCCAGAACCGGAAGGGGGCAACGGTAGCCAGGACTCGTGATGCTGGTGGGGTGCGGATCTGAGAGGAATCGGGGGGTACCTGCCAGGACATCTGGACCGAATGGGACGTGTCCGGTATTTCCGCTTCGGAGAGATCATGGCAGATTTCAAAATAATTCAGGACCCTGTGCATGGCCCAATCAGAATCGACGGCGTTGTGGAGAAACTCATAGATTCCATTGAGTTCCAGAGACTCAGGTTCATCAGGCAGCTTGGCCTGAGTTTTCTTGTATTTCCCGGCGCGAATCACACAAGGTTTGAACACTCCCTGGGAACCATGTACATTTCGGATCAATTCTCCGAGAAAATAGGGCTTGAGGATGCAGACACACTCAGAATTTCTGCTCTTCTGCATGATATAGGACATCTACCTTTCAGCCACAGTTTTGAGGATTTCTTCTTTACCAAGACAAAAATGGAACACCAGGAGGCAGGAAGGAGGATAATTCTGGGTGAAAAGCCATTCGAGGAAAGCAGCATTCCAGGCATTCTGGAAAAATTTTCCATGTCTCCCAGAGAAATATCGGATATGGTTGCTGGGAGGCAAAAAACTGCCTCATCGAGCATAGTAAGCGGACCTGTTGATGCCGATGAACTTGACTATTTGCTGAGAGATTCCACTTTCTGCGGCATAGCTCTTGGACTGGTTGATTACAAGAGAATAATAAACACCCTGATTTACAAGGACAATAAACTCATCATAGAGGAGAAGGGGATACCAAATCTCGAATCACTCCTTATTGGTAGGATACTGATGTACAGATCTGTTTACTGGCACAAGACATGCAGGATTGCACAGGGCATGATGGGAATTGCTCTCAGGATGAAGAGATCCGAAATGAAAGAACCCTTTTCCAAGACGGATTACGAATTCCTCACTGAGTTGCTTGTGGATCATGGTTCATCTGAAATGACAAGACGTATTCTTCGGCGAGATCTTTTCAAGGTAATATATTCGAGTGAATATGACAGTGAAAAATACAGGCGGATCAGGAACATGATGGAAGAGAACTTTCAGTCAGATCTTTTCCTGATCGATGTAATTCCTCCACTGGAATTCGACGGAGCGGAGAGACTAAAAACGAACATGACCGTATTGGTCAATGGAAAAAACATGAAGGTGAGCAGTGCCTCACCTCTGGTAAATTCTCTGTCAAAGATTGTCAGGGAGAGAAAGATTCTCGTGTCTTGCGACAGGGAAATAGCCGAAAAATCTTTGTCACTTCTTCGGAGTGTGGATTGATTACTTCAGAATCTTTGTCATTCTCAAGGCATGCCTTGATTCCCTGAAGTGTTCACTGTAATAATTATTCAGTTTCTCTATCACCTTGTAACCGTTTTTTTCATAGAATTTCAGTCCCTCTTGGTTCTTTTCCCTGACTTCAAGCACCGAGAGAGAAAAGCCCCTGGCTTTCATCTCCTCCTCTATATATGCGAGCAGCTTGGAGCCCACTCCGGATCCCTGATAGGAGGGGTCGACTGCAATACTTTCAACATCTGCTGAAGAATTGTCAAGCGGAATAGCCACGACATAGCCAGCAATTTTATCTCCGTCTACGGCAACATAATTGAATGCCAGCGGATTCGCAAACATATCTATGATCTCTTCTCCGCTGTAGGGACCAACCTCAA
>JAJYZU010000144.1 GCA_021799755.1 Thermoplasmata archaeon | reverse complement strand
CCTGCATGTGCAACATGTTTCGAAATCTGGTAGATACTGTTTCCAGAGAGGAGCGACGCGAGGAGACCAATAATAAATGCAAGAGGCGTAGCACCAAGGGCATAAGCCGCTGCACCCGTCACCGATCCAATGAAAATGGCTATCGGCGCTTCCTGGCCAAGTCCCTGAAAAAACAATCCCCTGGTCCCTATATTCGTCCTTTTTAACCGTTCATTTGGCTGTGTTTCTGTCACGAACGGAATACATATAGTTTATATATAATGTTTTCGTCGGATATACCTCAAAGTGCCTATTTTACCTGTCTGAGTGCCTTCCATATTTTTTCCGGTGTTACTGGCATGTCAATGCTGGTTACTCCCCTGGACCAGAGAGCGTCAATAACAGCATTTACTACCGCTGTTGGGGCCGCTATAGTCCCGGCTTCGCCAATACCCTTTGCACCTATCGGGTTGTGTGGAGATGGTGTATAAGTAAACGCACTTTTTATCCTCGGAATTTCAACGGCGGTTGGTATACCGTAATCAGAAAACGTTGATGTGATTAGGTTTCCGGAATCGTCATAAATGGATTCTTCGTATAGCGCCTGGGCGATTCCCTGTGCAACCCCGCCCTGCACCTGTCCCTCCACAAGCATTGGATTGATCTGTGTACCGCAGTCATCGACGGAAATATATTTCTTAATCTTTACTTTAAAAGTTTCAGGATCGATTATTACATGACACATATGCACCCCGAAAGGAAATACGAAGTTTTCAGGATCATAGAATACCGTTTCATCCAACCCGGGTGACATCCCATCCGGAAGTTCAGTTGCACCTGCGCCATAGGCTGCGAATGCAACCTCCTGGAACGTTTTGTACCTGGTGCTATCTGCCGAGAGATAAAATTTCCCGTTTTTATAGGTTATATCATCCTTTTTTGCGCCAAGCATGAATGCAGCTATCTCAGTAGCCTTCTTCATTATCTTCCTGGAGGCAACTGCCAGAGCTCCGCCGGCAACCGGAGTGGTCCTGCTGCCGTATGTTCCCATGCCAAACGGTATCATCTCCGTATCGCCATGATGGATTTCCACATCGTCAAAATCTATGCCAAGTTCACCCGATACGAGCTGGGCAAAAGTCGTCTCTTCCCCCTGTCCGTGTGGATGCCCGCCGGTATATGCTGATACCTTTCCGGAAGGATGAACCCTCACTGTGGCGCTCTCCCATAGCCCGAGGCTGAATCCGGTTCCCCTCACGCCCTTCGATGGGCCAACACCACTCATTTCAATATACGAGGATATGCCTATACCGCTCAGGATGCCACGTTTTCTATCTATTTCAACATCCTCCTTGAGATCATTGTACCCGAATGTCTCAACTGCCTTCTTCATCGCTGCCTCATAATTGCCGCTGTCGTACAACATTCCAGTTACAACCGGATGTGGAAAGGAATCAGCCTTGATGTAATTCTTGAGCCTTAACTCCACTGGGTCCATATTCAGCTTGTGCGCCAGAATGTCGACCATCCTTTCGACCAGATAGGAGGCTTCCGGCCTGCCCGCTCCTCTGTAGGCGTCGACTGCAACTGTGTTTGTCAGAACACCGACGACATCACACTGCATCGCTTTCATGTCATACTGGCCGCTGAACATAAATCCGAAAAGTATGGTAGGTACCCCAGGCCCGGTTGTCGAAAGCCATGCGCCCATGTTCGCATATACCTTTGCCCTGATACCAAGTATTTTTCCCTCTTTCGTGGCAGCAAGTTCAACATACTGGACATGGTTTCTCCCATGAGTGGATGAAAGGAAATTTTCACGCCTTGTCTCCTGCCATTTAACAGGTTTCCCAAGATCTTTTGAGATATAGGCAATAACAGATTCTATCCCATAACAGGATATCTTGCTGCCAAACCCGCCGCCGACATCGGGCGAGATTACCCTCAATTTCTGTTCCTGTATGCCAAGCATACTGGATATAAGAAACCTGTGAACGTGGGGATTTTGTGAGGTCATCCATACTGTGTATTTGTCGTCCGAAGGCGAATATTCAGAGATCACACCCCTTGTTTCCATCGGAGCAGGCTGCAGTCTCTGATTGACAAATCTCTCCTTTATCACAATTTCAGCCTCGCTGAAGACCTTGTCAGGATCGCCGCCCCTGAGATGCCAGTTAAAAGCTATGTTATTTTTGATCGAATCATAAAGCAGGGGAGATCCGTCCTCCACCGCCTTCTCCTGATCAGTCACGCTGGGTAATACCTCATACTCGACCTCAATCAAATCGAGCGCATCATATGCGATATATGGATCAACCGCCACGACAACTGCAACAGGATCGCCGGAATACCTTACTTTATCGAACGCAACAGCATGATATGGTGTAAGTTTGAGATCCGAATCCGGAAGCAGCCATGCGGTCGGTACCGGCTTTATGTGATCCTTCAGGTCTGAACCCGTATATATCGCAACTACACCCTCAAGTTTCATCGCATTCTCTGTCTTTATTGCCTTGATAATGGCATGCGAATGTTCACTTCTCAGGAATGCGGCATATAGGCAACCCTTCAATTTTATATCATCAGTATAAAGGGCATGACCAGTAATCATTCTCAGATCCTCCCTTCTCTTCACCGACTTTATTTCTTCCGGTGTAACCTGTTTCTGCGTTTCGATCAGCACAGAATCACTCTCCATCGGCATCCGCCTCCGAAGCCATATCCCTGGCATACATTATCGCATCCACGATGTTCTGGTATCCAGTGCATCTGCAGAGGTTTCCAGATATGCCCTCTCTTATCTGGTCCTCGGTTTCAGCTTTCTTGTTTGCCAGAAGCCATGCACCCTGCATTATCATTCCCGGGGTACAGAAACCGCATTGAAGTCCATGTTTTTCCCTGAAAGCAGTCTGTAACCGGTGCAGGTTTCCGTTGCTGGAGAGGCCCTCTATTGTTGTAATTTCACTGCCATCACACTGAACGGCAAAAACAGTGCAGGATTTAACTGAATCACCATCAATAAGAACAGTGCACGCTCCACAGTTTGAACTATCACATCCAACGTGGACACCGGTTAATTCAAGACTGTCCCTGAGAAAACTGGACAGAAGAAGTCTTGAATCTACCTTTGTTATGATCTCCCTGCCATTCACCCTGACCTTAATGCTGTATTTCACTGCCTTGTTCATTTCAGTTGTACCCTTTCTCAAGATAATCCCTCCGCCATTTTGTGCGCTTCAGTCAGCGCTTTTTTGATGCAGATTTTTATCATTTCCCTTTTAAACTCTGCCGAGCCTCTTATCAGATCATCATACGGGTCTGTTTCCTGGGAACCTGATTCAGCAGCCTCTGAAATAATATCATCCGTAATCTGCTTGCCAGCAACATTTTTTTCAGCCTTTACTGCCCTTATCGATCTATCACTAACGGCTCCCAGGCCAATGCCGATATAAGAACACCTTCCATGTTGATCCAGTGAAAGCTGGAC
>JAJYZU010000143.1 GCA_021799755.1 Thermoplasmata archaeon | reverse complement strand
CAATGGAAATTGTCCATCAGGCAAGGAGAAAGGGAATCACCCTTATCGGCCCAAACGGACCTGGAATTACCTCTCCGTTCCTGTGCAAGATCGGTATAATGCCTAACCAGATATTCAAGGAAGGCGATGTCGCGGTCGCTTCGCGTAGTGGGACGCTGACCTATGAGATAGTGGAAGCCATAACGAGGAATGGATTTGGAGAAAGCACGGTCATAGGGCTTGGCGGAGACCCTGTTGTCGGGCTGACATTCATCGATGTGCTGAAGATGTTCGAGGAGGACAATAAGACCAAGAAGATTGTCCTTGTGGGAGAAATAGGTGGAAATAACGAGGAACGCGCAGCCGAGTACATAAAGAAGCACGTCTCAAAAAAAGTTGTCGCGTACATAACCGGAAGAAGTGCACCCCCGGGAAAAAGGATGGGTCACGCTGGCGCCATAATAGAGAAGGGGGTGGGTACTGCCGAGTCCAAGATAAAGGCTTTCAATTCGGCCGGCGTCAAAGTAGCCGATTATCCATGGGATATTCCTGCCCTGCTGAGGTGAGACAATGAAGAGGGACATAATTTCCGTGCTTGACATGAAAGATGACATGTCGGAGATAATAGATCTTGCAATAAGAATGAAAAGGGACAGGTACACGTCCCACGAAGAGACGAAAAACCGGGTGCTTGGGATGATATTTGAAAAACCGAGCACCAGAACAAGAATATCACTTGAAACCGCGATGATTCAGCTCGGAGGGCATGCAATATACCTGAACCCTAATGACATGCAGATTGGTAGGGGCGAAACAATCGCAGATACTGCCTCAGTCATTTCAAGATTTCTTGACGTGATTTCCTACAGGGCATTCAAGCACGAGAATATGCTGGAATTGGCCAGGTACTCCAGTGTTCCCGTAATCAACGCGCTTGACGATCGTGAGCACCCGACACAGATACTTGCAGATTTCATGACGGTCCTGGAGAAGAAGGGAAAATACAGTGGCCTGAAATTTTCTTATGTCGGGGATGGAAACAACATGGCAAATTCACTGATGCTTGGAGCTGCCCTCCTCGGGATCGACATAAGCATAGGATGCCCTCCAAAGAATACTCCGAACAGAGATCTGACAGAGAAAGCAAGGAAAATAGCAAAGGATAACGGTTCAACCGTTGAAATTATGGAATCACCTGTTGACGCAGTTTCTGGTGCCGACATTGTCTACACGGACGTGTGGATCTCCATGGGGGAGGAGTCGATCAGGGCCGAGAAGGAAAAGCTCTTTGGGAAGTACCAGGTGAACGATGATCTGGTTTCACACGCTGACAAGAACTACATCTTCATGCATTGCTTACCCGCCCACAGAGGTCTGGAGGTAACCGATTCAGTTGCATCGAGCGTGAACAGCGTCATTTTCGACGAGGCAGAAAACAGGATGCACTCCATAAAGGCGCTCATATATACTCTTCTCAAATCCTGATTATCCCGTTTCTTTATTGCACACAAATACCCCTTCCCGGGGTTCATTAATTTTTTTTACACAACTGAGATGATGGTAAGGATAAAAGTATCGCGGCAAACAATTATAACTGCAGCGATAACGGATGATCTGGTTCGATCAGGCCGAAATTTCAGGGCCGGGTCCGGGAATTGAACCCGGGTCCGGGGATCCACAGTCCCCAAGGATATCCACTACCCCACCCCGGCCATGTCAAGCAGTGTTGTTAAGGAAACAACGCGCCTATCTACGGGAAAATAAAACGATTAATAGACTTTGTGGAATTCTGATACCGTAAAATCTTGGTTGGTTACTTGGAGCGCTAATAAGATTCATTCACAAGGCTTTCCGCTTGTCGTGAACATATTTTTGAGGTATTTCCAAAAGTCTTTTAGATTCTGGCCGGGTGAGCACTATATACCCAGAACTTTATTAATCATGAACAGCCTTTTCGTTCGTACAGGGTGTCTGCTCGTTTGACTCATGTTTCGTGGGGAAAACTGTCCAAAATTTTGAAAACTTAAATTATACTCTGCTAGTTTCCAATATAATTATCATACGGTTCCATCCTCTCAGCGGTTAAAGCATGCGTGGATCTGAGCCTAAGAAGATAAATCAGAACAAGGAAATCCATGATGAGGACATTGTAGATTTCATATTCTGCGACAGAAGCGAAAGCTATCCTAGCTTCGATTAACCAGGAAACGGCATCAAACAATAGTAGGGCTGTGGCATAAGAAAATGCCCTCTGAAGTATTAGGGAAAACCCTAGTATGAAAAAAGTCACCTTTCCTATGAGAAAAAACCATTCAGCGAGGAAGACGTGCGGTGCTGTGCCCTCATGATATACGCCTACTAAAGCAAGAAATATACCATCCAGAATGAAGAATGAAAGCCCAATGATCTCAGATCTACTTCTGGAATTCCATATAGAGGAGATAGAGAATAGTTCAATAATGAGTCCAGATATGATAAGACCATCGTTGTATACACTTGGGAAATTTGGACCAGGGTGTCTTCCGCTTCCATAATTATTGCCACCCAGATCACTTAGGGCATTGACGTTGACATGGAACCATGGATTCAGGTGTATAGCGATCGTTATGAAAACCCAAGGCAATAGGATCGCGAGGACACCAAGGACCTCACTAAACAGGTAAGTCCAGGCATTTTTGTACATTAAGAAGTCAACACGCAAATCATGGAGCAATATATGAGTTTTTCTCACAATCCACAATGTCACATTTTGGTATAACTCCGGAAACAAGGTTCAAAATGCTGGGGTGCTTAGACACTGTTCAGCTTTTATTTCGTTGTACCTATGGAGTCACTATTTTGCCAATCCAGTCTTTTGCTGGGGTTCAAATCAACTAGACGCTGACTCGCAGTATTTTCTGAAAGTTCCCAGAAACAACTATAGATGGACCTTGACTACAAAAAGAACTGCAGGTATTACCTGGAAGTCATGTGTATGGTAGGCGTAAAGTCTTGGCATCCTCAGTTCAAGTTTTTCTTCATAGACTATCTCTGCATTGGGCTTATAGAATGACCTGACGAATTCGGAAGACTTTATGTTGTGCACAGAATATATCCAGTTTGCAATATCCAGTGCTTTTGAAAGGAATGGTTTGTCTGCATGAGGATTCACGGATCCGAATGGAGGGTTCATGAAGGCAGTATGGAAATGACCCATAACTTCTGTAACATCCTTTGTTTCAAACGTAATGTTCATACCTGCGGCATTTTCCCTGGCTATATCGACCTGAGATCCGTCAAGATCGATTCCGGTAACCGGATCTGCACCCATCAAATACGCAGCAATGGCAAAGATACCATTACCGGTACCAAGATCTATTACGCTTCTGTTAGTAACGTTATCATCCATTGCTGCCTTGAATACAATCCAAGCAGCATTCGACGGGTCCGTGGGATATTGTTCATATAATGAGTTGAGGCCATTTCCGACCCTTAATTTGCTGAGCCTTATTTCTAGCTGTTTCTTTGAGT
>JAJYZU010000142.1 GCA_021799755.1 Thermoplasmata archaeon | reverse complement strand
CTGGATAAACTAAGGAGCATGGAGGGAGTGGAGAGAACACTGTCCCTTCCCATTTTCGATAAGATAAAATGATACACAGGCAACCGGGACGAGCCTGAAAGAGTTAAATACGGACCAATTATGCCTTTTTCGAAGCTGGGATAGCCTAGCCTGGTAAGGCGCAAGTCTGGAAAGCTTGTGCTCTCGTAGCTCGGGAGTTCGAATCTCCCTCCCAGCGCTTTTCTCAATAATATTATAAAAAGTATGGTAACAGATTATCTGGATGTACCGACCCATTGTTGAACTGGAAGAGAAATAATTTACTTCTTTCTCAACGATACAACGGACTTTGGTATTCCAAGGCCGCCGCTGGTTGGATTTACAGTGGATCCGTAGGTTGAATCACTTGTTATGCCATGCAGAACCAGTGATATAACCCATATTGTGGCGAAAGAAATCAGGAAAACAGTGACAACCACCGCAGCAATCCCAAGCAACTCTATTCCAAACTGGTTAAGTGCAGCGAATCCACCGCCAAAAAAGAATCCGTTTGGAAGGGATGGATTTCCCGAAGCAGCTGCGAACGAATTCTGTGTGAAGAAGGCAATCATGAGGATGCCGAATATCCCTCCAACACCATGTTCCGGGAAAAGGCCCACCGGATCAGAGAACCACTTCCTGGCCGAGAAGAATTTTTCAGCAACCAGAAACAGGGGGCCAGCGACAAGACCAAGTATGAGAGCACTCGCCGGGCTCACAAAACCTGCCAGAGGAGTGATTACAACAAGTCCCATGAGGATACCATTCACCGCATAGAGAATATCAGGTGCCTGTTTCGCAAAGACGTACCTGAAGAATAATGTCGAGACCATTGCAGCCGCAGAGGAGACAAATGTCGTGATACCCACAACCAGAACATCGCTGTTGAAGGCCAGCACGCTTCCCGGGTTGAAACCAAACCAACCCACCCAAAGCAGGAGTATGGCAAGGGCGAGCCAACCCTCATTGATCAGCGTTTTCTCCCTCAGGGTTTCCCTGAGGCCGCGTTTCTTCTCCTCTCTCCATATCTGGAAGACTATTGCCAGGCCAGCAGTGGCCGCAGCAGCATGCACAACAAGCCCACCGGCAAAGTCTCTCATTCCAAGCATATAAAGCCACCCGGTGGGGTTCCATATCCAGGAAACAGGGATGTTCCATATTATTATGAAGTAAACAATTGAGAAAATGAAGAATGCCTGGAACTTCACCTTCTTGAGAACTATCACTGCGACCAGTGCAAGCGTAACGGATGCCGCAGCAGTCTCAAAGAAGTAATATGTTCCCGTAGTGAGCCCCGTGTTGAAATACGCCGGACCCATAGACCACCACACACCGTTAAGCAGTCCCGCGGCATTGGACGAAAATCCCCCAAGGAGCAAACCGTCTTTATAGAACGGGTTTCCTATTATTCCATAAAAAGTCGGCGCGAATGCAGTGTTGAACCCAATAATGGCCATAACAAAAATTGCAGTTCCAGTTATGACAATTGTTTTCATGAGACTTGCAGAGAAACTCTCTCCTAGTTCACCAACCTCAAGAAAACCAACAGCAACAGTCATCAAAAGTATGAAAAGTGCGGCAACTATTATCCAGAGATTATTGATCAGAAGCGTCGAGGTAACCTGAACAGAGTTCACTATCTGAGTAACGTCCATGGTGTATATCACCGGCGTAAGCCTGATGATGATTTTGGAGGCATTAATAAACCACTGACCTTATCTATAGGATGGTGCGAAGACGTATTGTTTTCAGGTTATGTAAATCAGGAACGAAATCATTTCGATTTCAGGATTTTATACTGTCAACAGGTATGATCTCCGCAGCAGATTCAAGATCCGAAACATCCGGTGGACTGTGGAGGAGGAATCTCCTGGCATAGATAGATGCCACCTTCAACATTCTCCTGCTTTTAGTAAGATTAGCCATGTGAACAAGCAGAATAACTGCAAATGAGTGTCCAATTGTGTTCAGGAAGTCCTTGGCAAAGAACTGGGTCATTTCTGTCGACATGGATGAAAGTAACTCAAGGTTCTTCCTGATCAGAAGGAATGCGTTCTCAAACAGATCGATACCGTCAATAACATCCTCCCTCATCTTCTCTATGTCCTTCATCATGGTAAGATCTGATCGCTTCTTACCGATCACCTCAAGAAAGTCAATCGCCTGAATATTGCTTGGTCCTTCCCATATGGGTGTGATCAGGGCTTCCCTGTGCAGTCTTTCGACAGGAAACTCCGTCAGGAAACCAACACCTCCATGGAGCTGCATGGACATTTCCGTTACGTATGAAGCCATATCGGCAGTGATGTTTTTTGCCATATGAGTAAGCATTCTTGCATAGTGGTATTCATCATTGTACGGGGGTCTCTGCATAAATGACCTCTGAAACTCCACAGCACCCCTGAAGGCAAGCAGCATGGAACCTTCGAGATAAACTTCCATGTCCATCAGGTCCCTTTTTATAAGAGGCTGGTTTATTAGGATTCTTCCAAACGCTTGGCGCCTCTGCAGATAATAATATGTCTCCAGATATGATTTTCTGGCAACGCCCAGAGCACCCATTGCATTGGACAGTCTTGACACCATGAGGTTCTCCATTGTGTAGTAAATACCCTCGTCTGGGCTGCCCAGCAGACTGCATTCTGAATGCCTGAATTCCACCTCTCCAGTGGGTACGCTCATGGTTCCGCTCTTCTGCTTGAGTCTTCTGACGATAAAATTTCTGCCACCGCCAGAATTTATCTCCGGCACCAGGAATAGCCCAAGTCCCTTTGCGCCTTTTCCTCCATCGGGGGTTCTGGCAGTCACTATAGCCATGTTCGCCAGACCCGCATCACTGGAAAAGTACTTGGTGTCGCCATCAAGGAACCATCTGCCGTCCCTGACAGTTGCAGTCACAAGGTTGCTTCCAAGATCGCTTCCACCCTGGATCTCCGTAAACCATGTAGCGCCGTACATAACGTTCGAGTCCTGTCCCGTCAAACTAGGGATGAATCTCTTAAGATCATCCGTTCCGTATTTCGACAATGCATAGGCTGTCTGGTTCGTAACGGTCAAAACGCACGCTATTCCGGGATCAGATACCAGGTAAAGGGCAGCAAAATGCTTCATCCAGTTGCCGGAAGCATAAGGAAAGGAATTCACCCCGAACTCGGTCATAAGCCTTTTCAATGCCCATCTCTCCGAGGGGTCAATCCAGGTCCTGTCAACCCTGTTTCCGTTTATGCCCCACATCAGGAGCCTGGGGTTAGCCTGCTTGTCAACGTAATCTGCAATTTCGTAAAGATCCTTTCCTGCAAACGATCCAAGTGATGATAGATCGGAAAAGTCCTCTCCAAAATATTTTTCAGTCAATTTGAGGAAACCGTCAATCTCGTAATGATTCTTCCCGTAAATATTTGAAAGATTGGCAAAAGGCGACTCTTCCATGCATGATCAGCGAAATACTCTCTAAAAATGTTTTCCGGCCGGATTATAGAATTAGGA
>JAJYZU010000141.1 GCA_021799755.1 Thermoplasmata archaeon | reverse complement strand
GCCGCCATAGCGTTCAGGTGGTGGTTGCTCAGGGATCCAGGGAATACGCCACGCTGTACTGCCTTCCATGTCTCCTCAGATGTCTTTCCAAGGATTATTCCATGCTGCGGGCCGGGGAATGTCTTATGCGTGCTGGCAGTAATTATGTCTGCCCCTTCCCTCAGCGGGTCCTGGAAGACGCCACCCGCAATAAGCCCAAGTACATGGGCGCCATCATACCAAAGCTTTGCACTGACCTCATGGACTGCATCCATGATATCTCGAATCGGTGTCGGAAAGAGGTAGACGGACTGCCCAATCAGGCAGACCTTCGGCTTCTTTTCCTTTATCAGCTTTATCGTGCCGTCGACATCTATATTCATTTCGTCGTTGTCAAAAGGATAGTCAGATGAATCCAGGCCTCTAAGCCCCACCGCTCCGAATTTTGCGGCGCTGATATGCCCTCCGCCAGACAGCGGGGGAACGGTTATCCTGTCGCCTGGTTTGGTGAGCCCATAAATCGCGGCAATGTTTGCATTGGTGCCCGATATCGGCCTGGGATCTGCCTGGTCGCTCCTGAAAAGCTGCTTAGCATATGCTATCGCGAGATCTTCTATTTCATCCACGAATTTATTTCCCTGGTAATAACGATGGTGCGGGAGCCCCTCCGCATATCTGGATCCTAGATCAGTCAGCAGCATTTCGAGTGCAAGCGGACTCATAACGTTCTCGGATGCGATTAAAGGTATGCTTTCCTTGAAAAATTCATTGTGTTTCTTTGCCAGTTCCCTTATTTTCAGAGCCTTCTCAAAATAGTCGCTCATGTTAAGACTAATCTTTCAGCCGTATATTTATGTATTCTACTTTACCTCGATTGCGCCTGGAGAATAATCATCGGAACAATTTTATCTTGGGGTCTATTGAGATAGATGGTTCGCTTTACTTCAATATATATTGGAGAAGCGATAATAATTACATAAAATCTGGATATGTTCTTCAAGTAGCAGTTAAATCCGGCAATATTATCTAAAGCACTCCAATGGCGGAAGAATGGACCTGTTCTTCTTTCTCTTGGGGACCGCAATCGTCCTGGGAGGGCTGCACATGATCGCACCGGACCACTGGGCGCCTCTTGCAGCGGTCTCGGGAAAACTTAATTACACAAGGAGGAGAACCTATGTTACAGCCGCAACGCTTGGTGCGCTTCATGCGCTAACTTCCGAAGCCGTTGCAGGAATAGTCCTTGTAATAGGCGTAATCCTTGTCCACAGATATCTGGAATACGTTGACGTTGCGTCGATAATTCTGCTCTTTGCAGTCGGTGTATATTTCATCGTCAACGGCGTAATGGAGATGGACCTTCAGGATGATCGATCAAGTGCACCTGTAAAGTCCATACTTGCAATCAGTGCATTTCCTGACCTTGCACTTATTCCAATAATACTTGCAGGATCCGCGCTTTCCCTGTTCGAGATAGGTCTGATACTAGCAGTATTTGTCGCTGTAAGCGCGATTTCCCTGACCATTATGTCCTATGTATCGACAAGAGGACTGGCAGGTGCAATGGAAAAAATCCCTCCAAGATACATTGATTACGTGATGGGGCTGATACTATTCGCAACTGCAATAATCATCATCTTCACTTCCTGACAGGTCATGAGGCATGACGATCCCGAGCAATCAGCATAAATTTATCTTTGATTCGCAATAGGACTGATAGCTGCAGGATTATTGAAGAGGGTCATGGAATTCCTGCAAATTCGAACACTAATGATAAGGGATCAATGCAGAATATGTATACAGTAATACTAAGCGAACATTCGCTTAAGATCAGCGATCACAAACGGAAGCGGAAACAGGAAACAATCACACAAAAATCTCAGGACGGTGAATGGACTGAAAGAAGATGATGATGCACCTCTATCGAGCAAAATCAAGGATTACGTTGCATTTCTAATTATCTTCGCCGTAATTTTATCTCTCATAACAATAAGGGGGAACTACATCCTTGCCCCTCCTTATGCCGTTTCTGCATACCTGGTTGTTTTCCAGAGAAATACAAAATATGCAAGCAGGAAAAGCCTTGCCGCCACATACCTTCTTGTCATAATAACTTCTGATATTATACACTTAGCAATTGGCGCAGCTCTCGAGGGGCTGATCCTGAACGTAATCATCGTCTCTGCATTCATAACATTCACAGAATTTTCGCACCCTCCAGCGATTGCACTTGCAATCTTCTCATATATTGCAGGGGATCCTCTTGACTTCACAATATCATCTCTTCTGGCGCTTGCAGCACTATTGGCGGGATATCTTATACTGGATAAATTTACTTCCAGGAACAGAAAATAAATACATATATATCGAATAGGTCAAAGAAAGATGAAGGCATAATGCCTGGATAGAACCGTACCGGTACAACCAGAAGATGCCTTATGATCAATATGGTGATAAAATGACCGACAATAAGGGAATGAAAAAAACGGCCCACGGAAAAGACAGAAAGACGTCCGCAAGCAAGAATGATAGTTTCTCCGAAGAAGAAAAAGCTGCAATGAGGGAGCGGGCTAAGGAGGCCAGGAAAGCATCCGGGTCAGGCAAGAAGAGATCGAGGGAAGAAGGCGAGACGGAAGTGATGGAAAGCATATCAAAGATGGCGGAACCGGATAGGAAAATGGCAAAACGTCTTCATGATCTGATCACGAAGAATGCACCACAGCTTTATCCCCGGACATGGTATGGAATGCCGGCTTATGCATTGGATGACAAAATAATCTGCTTTTTCCAGAATTCGCAGAAATTCAAGACAAGATATTCCACGCTCGGTTTCAGCGACAACGCCCGACTTGATGATGGCTCAATGTGGCCGACTTCCTTTGCAGTTTCTGCACTGAACAAAGATACAGAGGAGAAGATAGTCGAGCTTTTGAAAAGGGCCATTGAATGAAAAGCAAGTTCACCATTAACCTATCAAGGAATCCAGTTAATCTTGATTCTGCAAAGTTCCAGAATTTCATTTTTATAAGTTTCAAACTCCTTATCAAGTGTGATGAATTCAATTTGAGATCTTGTTGAATCTGCAATATCTAAAGCATAAGATATGTGTAATAAATCCAGTGTCTTCAAAGTATTTCAGTGTTGCAGGTTTGTAAACTTTCATGCATGGATGCTTCCAATTGTCCATGCATAATCTCTTAACTTTTTAACCTGGTCAGAACGCTTTGCCTCGCGGATTATTCGACCACTTTCAATATTGAAAGCAGCATTTCATCGACTTTCTTGCCCAGATCCTCCAGTCCATTGTATTCTGAAAAGAGGGCGGAAGCATTCTGTGCAGTCACATGCGTCCTGCCCTTATCCTCGTATATGTAGATCCTGATGGGCGGCACGATGCCCGCTCGCAGGTCCGTTTGGAAGACCTCTGCAGCAAGCCTCGGGTTAAACACCTCCAGGATCTGGTTGCCTCCTGACTGCAGGCCGATTTTCTTCAGGTTCTGCTGGGCGTCTATTGCAGATACAACTTTCAGGCCATTCTCTTCCACTGCCTTCCGAAGGTGTTCCACCGTCTCGGCAAATGGCAGTCTCGATA
>JAJYZU010000140.1 GCA_021799755.1 Thermoplasmata archaeon | reverse complement strand
GGCAGGGATAGTATGAAACTGCCAGATGCATTCCGCATGGGTTCCCCTTCAAAGTCGATGACGTAATATGATCGATCCTGGTACAAAACCTGGCCAAGATGATAGTCGCCATGCACCACCATCAATGAGTGCTTCTGGGACCTCCTGGCTATTGCATTGAATCGTTCAAGATATTGGGGCATGGAATCGAGAAGATTAGCAATTTTTATCTGAACATGTTCAGGCAAATTCCTGCTGATGGAATAAACATGTTTTACTTCTTCCAGGTTTGCCTGTATCCCCGGAAGCATAATTTCCTTGGAATAAACATCGAAGGAAAGATTTCTCCTGGGTGTTATTGTCTTGAGAGCAGAATGCATGCCTCCGGTTAGCGATCCAAGAAGAGATGCATCGTCCAGAAGCAATAAATCGCTCATTGAGGCTTCAGCCTTGAGTATATTCATAAGATGCAGCGTAAACCTGGACCACCCATCAGTGGAACCTTGCAGATATTGGAAAATGGTTGCAATCAGGATCCTTTCTTTGAGATCAAGCTCGGCTTTTCCCACAGGCATTGGTGTTTGAATGAATCCTGCTTCCTGCCAGAGAAGAACAGGAATCCTGTAGTCAGGATTATCTGCGCCTATGATCTTCCTGTAAATTTTCATGATGTGCCTGTTGCCTATAACTATGGATGTATTGCTCTGTTCAGCAGTAATCTTCCTGACATCTCCATCATGAAGCTCCTCGTTATAGGAAAATGATGTTCTCTCCGCTTTCAGTTCCTTGCTGCCTGACTGGAAAGTTTCTGGATTCATGATAAGGCTGGCGAATGCAAGAACAAATTCCGTGTCATCGGTCGCATCATAGAGCTTCCTTGCATTATCGTTGAATCTTGCGGTTATGAATGAATTACCGGATCCTCGAAGAGAAAATGGAACGAAATATCTCTCGGACGAACCATCCTCGTAGAAAAATCTACAGATGCAGAGAAAGAAATGTTCTGCGAACGCAAAAAAGTATTCCACCTCAGCATGTTCAATCCCTCTTCCCTTGGAACCAAACCATCTCTTATCTCTTACAAATTCACCAATTGAGTTTTCGATATCGATCCTTGTGAAGGGATCAATCATCCTGAATTCCGTCCTCTTCATCTGCTGCAACAAGCCTGAGCCAGAAGAACCCATGCGGTGGAAGTGTGAAGAAATATGGCAGGTCTCCTATGAACGGGAACCTTGTTTCTGTAATCACCTCAACAGGCCTGTACCCCTTGTATTCTTTTAGATCGAGTTCCACGAAAGTATGCTTCCTTGACATGTTGAAAACGCACAGAATCTGCTTACCTTCATATTCTCTCACATAGCACAATGCCTTCCTGTTCTCATGCGTAATGAACTCTATGTTTCCGCGCCCGAATATCGTGTTATACTTCTTCCTGGTACGGAGCATTTTTTTAACCCAGTTCAGAAGAGAACTCGATAATCTTGACTCAGATTCTACGTTGTAGGATTCATAGTGGAAGTTGGGATTCGTAATGACAGGCGAATAAAGTTGCTCAGTGTCCGCCCTTGAAAAGCCGGCATTGCGGTCGTAGGACCATTGCATCGGGGTCCTGACCCCATTGCGATCGCCGAGGTATATGTTGTCGCCCATGCCGAGCTCATCGCCGTAATACAGGATAGGAGATCCGGGAATGGAAAGAAGCAGTGCGTAAAGAAGCTCAAGGCTGGCACGGTCATTGTCAACAAGGGGTGCAAGACGCCTCCGTATCCCAAGGTTGAGGCGCATCTTTGGGATCTTTGCGTACTCAGTGTACATTATGTCCCGTTCCTCATCAGTCACCATTTCAAGCGTGAGCTCGTCATGGTTCCGGAGGAAGATACCCCAGTCGCATGTCGCAGGAATTGGAAGCGTCTCGTTTATTATTTCAACTATGGGGAGCGCGGACTGCCTTGCCAGTGCTATGAATATACGGGGCATTAGTGGAAAATTAAAACACATGTGGAATTCATCCTCGTTCCCAAAGTATTCCTTTGCCTGTGTTGGCCACTGATTCGCTTCTGCCAGCAGAATTGTGCCCGGGAATTCGGTGTCGACCATCTTTCTCAGATCCTTGAAGTAGGCATGAGTTTCAGGCAGGTTTTCGCAGCTGGTCCCTTCGCGCTCGAAAAGATATGGGACAGCATCGCACCTGAATCCGTCGAGACCCTTTTTCAACCAGAAGCGCATGACATTCTTCATCTCTTCCCTGACCTCGGGATTGTCGTAATTTAGATCCGGCTGGGATGAGTAGAAGCGGTGCCAGTAATACTGCCTTGTAACTGGCTCCCATGCCCAGTTTGAGATCTCGCTGTCAATGAAAATGACCCTTGCCTGGCTGTATTTCTTGTCAGTGTCGCTCCATACAAACCATGAACGCTTTGGGGAGTTCCTGTCGCGCTTTGCCTCCTTGAACCACTCTATCTGGTCGGAAACATGGTTCAGCACGAGGTCTGCTATGACACGAATTCCCATGGAATGTGCATCATCAAGAAACCTCTGGAAATCCTCCATTGTGCCGTACTCAGGCTGGATCGAATAAAAGTCGGATATGTCATATCCATCATCCTTCAGCGGCGATTTATAGAAAGGAAGCAGCCAGATGCAGTCTACACCGAGCGTCTTGAGGTAGTCCAGCTTTTGCCTGAGCCCCTCAAAATCACCCGTACCATCGTTATTTGAATCGTAAAAGCACTTCACATGCACTTCATAGAAGATTGCGTCACGGTACCATAGATTCATCTCTTCAGCGGGCATTATTTCACACCTCGGGAATCAATATTGCGGCAGATTTTCTTCCTGGCGAAAGAGTCAGATTGAACTCCCTGCCTGGGAGGGATATCCTGGTGCCTAAAAAAACATCCTGGAACCATTGCGTGTTTTCGAGTATGCCCGGCGCTATGCCGGATGGTATGGAGAGCCTTGAAGTATGCTCCTCAAACGGGTTTATGTTAAGTGCTACAAAAGCCCACGACCCGGAAGAAGGGTTCCTGCGCATATAGAACAGTATATTCGGGTTGGAGCTACCCAGAAAAGTAACGTCAGTGCTTCCCTGGAACGCATCATAATCCTCGCGGATATTGTTCAGCCTGGCAATAATGTCCCTGATATTCCCCGGCGCTTTCCAATCCCTTTTTTTTATCTCATACTTTTCTGAATTCAGATACTCTTCCCTGCCTGGAACAGGCACGTTCTCGCACAGTTCGTATCCGCTGTATATGCCCCACAATGATGAAAGGGTGGCAGCAAGTACAGCCCTCATAATGAAGGCATTTCTTCCTCCATGCTGCAGTACGTAAGGCAGTATGTCTGGCGTGTTGACGAAAAACATTGGCCTGAAATAATCCCTCAGCGGTCTCGTTGAAAGCTCGTTGATATAATCCCTGATCTCATAATCATAGTTCCTCCAAGTAAAGTAGGTGTATGATTCATTGAAACCTGCCTTGGAAAGGCCGTACATCAGCTTCGGTCTCGTGAATGCCTCAGCCAGGAAAACTGTATCAGGATGACGGCGTTTAAGGCCTGTCAGGCACCAGTTCCAGAAGTCAAGAGGCTTTGTGTGCGGGTTGTCCACCCTGAATATCTTTATACCATGCT
>JAJYZU010000012.1 GCA_021799755.1 Thermoplasmata archaeon | reverse complement strand
GCGGAACGAGGATAATGGTGGCCAGAAGCAGTTCTGGGAGCCCTGTGCTCATGAATGAACTCTCGGGCAGATCGTATGAGGTGGCTGAGATCAGACTGTATGATCTGGAAGAGAATGTCGCAACAGAACTTGGAAACGAGCTGAAAACCGGAAACTATTTCGGGATCCTTGTAACGTCATCAATGGAAGCAAGGATTTTCGGAAAAATACTGCATTCTATGAATATCGATACCAAAGAAATCGGCCTGAAGGTTTTCGCAATCGGTGATCCGACTGCATCTGCACTCAGAAATATGGGTATCGGTACAGATCCGCCAGAAGGGGATTCGGATATAGAAACCCTTGTGAAGGCCATCTCGGATACGTACTGCTGAATCAATGGCTCACAAAAAAATAGCGGGGGATGGATTTGAACCATCGATCTACGGGTTATGAGCCCGTCGGGATTTCCTAACTACCCTACCCCGCTTCACCGGGTTATTGGAAGAGGCAATATAATGTTTGTTTATAATGGTGCTGGCTTCATGCAATGCAGCGGAATATTCCGGAAATTTTCATTCGAATGATTCTTCAAGTCTTTTGAACTTCAGTTCGCGGAACTTCTTTTCCAAATACTGGTAGACGGTTCTCTGTCTTTTCCCCTGAATTATCATCTGCACCGCTTCGATTGAATAGCTGAGGGAAACATGATCTGCAATTACGGAAACAGTATCTCCATATACTGATATGAACGAAGAGCTCAGCTCCTCTATGATCCTCCGTGTCTTGCCGGCTCTCCCGATAATCCTGCCCTTGATGTCCTCCATTCTTCTGGAACCCGGTTTGGCAAAGTCTCTGAGCGAAATTACAATAAGCTGCATGTCCGGATTGTAAAGAGCTTCGGCTTTTTCCGGGTTGAATCCCCTTCCTATGGCCTTCACAACGTTTGTGGTGAGCATCGAGAGAATTGGATCATCATACTGGAGAACCTGCACCACGCCGCTGTCTGAATCAACTTCCAGCTTGCTTTTCCCCATGTGTTCAATCCTCTTCTTGGTGCTTCCTCTGGTTCCTATAAGAACCGGAACCCTTTCCCGGGGAATCTTAATTGTTCCCACTATCATACAACTTCAGTCCTCCTTTATATATCTGTACAAATCTTCTGTACTGCAGTCCACTCCTTTCTTAATGAAAAATTGAGTTATATTACTTATGTCCCTTTTCAGGAAAATATCTGCAGATGGATGCTGAACGGTGACACCCTGGGCCACGTCGATGAAATATGACCTTTTCCTGTAATAGAGGATGTTGTATTCACTCAGGTCAGCGTGAACTATGCCGGCCTTTTGGTACGTGTTCCTCATCATTTCTGACACCTCCCTGTATACCGCACTTGCATCAAACACTGCATCCTTTATCTGTGGGGCAGCTCTCTGCTTCGTGCCAATGAAACTCATTGCAAGAAGGTTCTTGTGAAACGCTATTGGCACCGGGCATCGTACGCCGGCTTCCGTCAGTGACTGGAGGTTTGAAAATTCCTTTCTTGCCCAGACGTACACAAATTTTGATCGGGATATCCGCTCCTTTGCGAACCTGTAATCACCGTCGATGTATATTCGTATATTCTGGAACTTCAGCGTCGACATCTTGTATATCTTCAATGCTATGGGTCTGCCCTTAAGCTGGGCCTTGAAAACCACGGATTCCTTTCCGCTTGAGATCGGATAATCAACATAATCGATCTTGTATTTTACCAGAAACTCATATAACGCCTTGATGGTCCTTGAATCGAAAACCAGTGACTGGGTTTTCCTGCCGAAATTCTCGGTAAACTTGAATTCGTCGCTGTTCAGGAGCCTGGTCAGCGCAGAGGGGTCGTTTGCTACGGGTTTTGTCATCAAATGCTTCTTATGCTGCAAATAAACATATACATTGCTAATCAGTAGGTCTTCTTGAATATGTCAATTATCTCCGGGAGCAGCTTGCTTCTGCTCAGGTAGTTGGCCTGTGTCTGTGTGTACCTGTATTCCACGTCTGCTTTCTCCTTCTGGAATTCCCATGGCTTGACTATAACGAGATCCTTTTCCCTGATCCACATTCTCTTCTTCATCTTTCCGGGAATCCTGGAGCTTCTTGTGTATCCATCCTCGCACATCACCGTAAGCCTTGATGCCCCTGACAGTTTTTCAACTATCCCGAACATCTCCCCCTTCCTCCTGTTTGGCAATATAACCCTTGCCGTTTCGGATTCCGGGTCGTAATTGTTATTTCCATCTCCATCACTCATAATTGTCACACCCTAATTTTTTAATATAATATAAATATATTGCATTCAATAAATATTATCGTTCACTGCTTGACAGACATAGATTTTATGGGAAAGAATCTTCCAACGGCATCCCTGAAGAGTTTTATGTTCCTGCCTTCCTTGCCTATGACCTTTCCGACCTCCTCCTGCTCCACGGATACCTGGATATCGGTCTGTCCGTTCTTCCACGTAATGTGGATTTCCCTGAGCGAATACCGGTAAAGCAGGTTTCTTACAAAAGTGAGGAGATCCCTTGAGGACTCTGCCACAAGAACGTGCTTGTTAACTCTTTCCCTTAGATTCGCCATTATATCCTGGTTTCTTTCGAATATCTCGCTTATCCTTTTCTCGCCCACTATGAATATTACCATATCCTCGTTTTCAAGGCACTCCTTGAGCTCTGTCCTGGTCATTTTTTCAAAAAGGGCTATATAGCCCATTATTTTGTTGTCTATAGTAACGTCCTTCATCCAATCACATCAAGTCAATTATTTCCTGTTACCCCGATAAACAAGATTCACTGCACCCGTTCCAAGCGTAATGGGCTGCCCCACTATTATGTTCTCTGCAACTCCCGTCAGTGAATCCACTTCGCCCAGCAGGCCCGCCCTCAGAAGGTGTTTGGTTGTGATCTCAAAGGCTGCTCTGGCGAGCACACTGCTCTTCCTTCCTGATATTCCCTGCCTTCCCACTGCCCTGACGGAACCGGTGAAGGTCATCATGTCAGAAACAAGCATAAGGTGCCTTTTGTCAACCTCAAGTCCCTGCTCCTGAAGTGTTCTCTCTGCTTCCTGGAAAATGGCATTTCTTGCTGCCTCTATTCCAAGTACGGTACCAATCTCAATGATGTCGTTCGTGTAGGTACGGTATGGATCGATCTCGTCTATGTCGAGCACTGATCTGAGGTTTGATCCCTGCGTGTAAATTATATAAGCACCGGACTTGGAATCAATCCTTGCGATAGCCCTCTTTATGCCGCTTAGACCCTTGATGGTCAGTTCCTTGATCTGCTCCTGAACCTGGTAAAGCTTCTTGAAAGATTCCTGCTGCAGCTTCACGGTGATAGTCTTGTTCTGTTCGTCCAGTATTGGATTGATCTGCTTGATCTTGTCTATTGCCGATACTATATCTGAGAATTCAACAAGCCTCTCTGCCATCTTTTCCTTCTCAGTCCTTATTGTGACGGTCATTTCTCCAACATCGGTGATGACGTCTGCTATATCGAGAACAGTTGTGTTTTCGAGTTCCTTCACCACTTTCTTTGCGACTTCCTCTGATTTTTCCAGATCGTGCCTAAGGTATATGGTCATGGATGGGGTGCTCGGAATCCTCCTTGCATCCACAATCTCAATGAGCCTTGGAAGACCCAGGGTAACGTTCATTTCCCTGACTCCTGCAAAGTGAAACGTTCTCATGGTCATCTGTGTGCCCGGTTCTCCTATGCTCTGTGCAGCAATGATTCCAACCGCCTCATAGGGATCTATGGTTTTCTTTGCAATGTCCTCCTTTATGGTTGTCAGAAGCTTTTCAAATAGCTTCGAATCAACTGTGTTCTTAACTTTTGCAAGTTCTTCGGCGATATGGAGAGGTATGCTGAAATTCATCTTTGCAGCCTGTCCCATTATTTCTCTGGTTTCTGGAGATATTCTGTCGTCAATAGACTGAATCGGTTCGACATCCAGCTCCTTTATGTCTGCGATTGAAAATCCGGAAAGTTTGGCAACCTTCTTCCCCTTGAGAGAAAAGTCAGAAATATGCTTCTGGGTTGGTATGATTTCGGAAATATTGAATACTGAGAGCAATCCGCTCTTTTTCTTTGAAAATTTGGACTTTCCCTTATATTCTGAAATCGATGAGATCTTTATTTCGTACTTGAAATCAATGCCGTCGGTTGTTACGAATCCCGTATCGAAGCCCTCTCTGGGCCCATCATAGTCGACTGCATATTCGGCGGGAAGGCTGTTCTTCATTGAGCTGATATTCTTGTCTGTGTCCTTCCACAGTATGACCTTCACTGGGAACCACCCTCCTCAAGATTGAATATCAGATCATCTATGTCCACTGTTTCCCCCTTCTCGCTCCTGGTCGGATCAATCCCGTCATCACCGTATTTGAACTGGATGATGGAACCGATAGTATCCTCAACCCTGCTGCGTTCATCGACCTTAAGGTCCTCGAATGCATTGATCAGACGCCTCTGCATGTACCCGCTTCTTGACGTCCTGACCGCGATATCCACCAGACCCTCACGCCCTCCGATACTGTGCAGGAAGTACTCCAGAGGATTCAGGCCGGATTTGTATGATGACTTGACAAAACCGCGGGAATTTGCACCGATATCGCCCGGCTTGAAATGCGAAAGCGTTCTCTGGTAGTATCCCCTGTTGATCCTGCCTCCTCTGACGGACTGCTGCCCGACCATACCGGCAACCTCTGATATGTTCAGCATCTTTGCCCTGGCACCGGATCTCGCCATTATGACGGAGGGATTGTTCAATCCAAGGAAAGCACTGGCTATCTTACCGGATTCATCCCTAACCCTTCCGGTTTCGCTCAGTATTTCAATCTCGAGGGTTTCCTCCAGGGATCTGCCCGGAAGAGACTGCATGAGATGGTTGTTATATGTCTCTATCAGTTTCTCGATTCTCTCAATGGCGCCGTTTGAGATCTCCTTTATTCTCTGTACGGCGCTCTGGGGTATATCGTAATCGTCGATACCGGTGGAAAATCCTCTCTCGCTTATGAAACTGACGGCAAGTCTGGTCATTCTGTCAATGAACTTGGATGCCTCACCTGATCCAAACTTCCTGAATATCTTGTCGATTATGATTCCGGAAAACGGCCCTATGGCAGCCTCGTCAATAGTGCCGGATACCATCTTGCCATCTTCGATGACCACATATGTGTCCTTTTCCTCCTCCTCGTATTCGCACTTACCCTTTGCGGCACCGCAGAGCTTGCTCTTGAACTTCACGTAGAGTCCCTTTGGCAGAGTGAGAGAAAAAATATCCCTTCCATGGTAGAATTTTGAACCGTTGATCTCCACTGCCTCCGGAAGACCGTCCACATCAGTGTAACTGAGCATGTTCACCGTTTCCTGCTCCGAAAATAGAGGATTGTTGTGAGTAAGCAGGAACAGCGAGGTTATATGATCATGGATTCCCCCTATAATGGGACCGCCAAATCTCGGAGACATTATCTGTTCCTGGACCTTCATTATGATCTTGGCTTCAGCCCTGGCCTCCTCTTTCTGGATTATGTGGAGATTCATCTCGTCCCCGTCAAAATCTGCGTTGTATGGAGTGCATACTGCAAGGTTGAATCTGAAAGTTTGGCCGGATAATATTCTGACTGTATGCGCCATCATGGACATTCTGTGAAGTGACGGCTGCCTGTTAAAAAGTACTATATCCCCTTCGCTGAGCTGCCTCTCCACGACCCATCCAGGTTCTATCCTCTTGCTGTTCTCCTCCGCGTTCTGAGCTGACACCTTGATCCTTCTGGAATCCGGCCTAATTATGTAATTGGTGCCTGCAAGATATCTTCCAAACTCATCCCTCGGTTCGGGGCCGAGTTTTACCATCTCTCTGACGCTGTCTATGTTGAATGTAGTGACGGATATTGGGACAGTAAGTTCCCTTGCAGCCCTCTCCGGAACACCAACCTCGTTCACTGAAAGGAATGGTTCGGGAGATATGACTGTTCTTGCAGAGAAGTTCACTCTCTTACCTGACAGGTTCGATCTGAATCTTCCCTCCTTTCCCTTAAGTCTCTGGACAAGGGTCCTGAGGGCCCTGCCTGATCTGTGTCTGGCAGGAGGTATCCCTGCGGTCTGGTTGTCAAAGTAAGTGGTTACATGGAACTGCAGAAGATCCCAGAGATCTTCTATGATCAGCTGAGGCGACCCGTTATCCCTGCTTTCGCGCAGTCTCTGGCTTATCCTGATTATATCTACCAGCTTATGCGTGAGATCGTCCTCACTGCGTTCGCCGGTTTCAAGTGTGATTGATGGCCTGACATTGATGGGAGGCACGGGCAGAGCGGTCAGGATCATCCATTCCGGTCGTGCAACCTTCTTGTTCAGCCCGAAGAATATGAGATCGTCATCCGGAATCCTCTCAAGCCTCTCCCTTATTTCCTTGGGCGTGACTTTGATGCCTTCCTCCCTGAAGGTTGTGGGTTTGTCGAGTATCACTTTTTTCTGCTGTGCACCACAGTAAGGACATACCATCCTGACCGAGGCCTCATCTGTGATTTTCTTTGAGATTGCACCCACCATTTCAGGATCAAGCGTCGTGAAATCGTAAGCCTCAAGTCTCTTCTTGTATGCCTTGACCTGATCCTCTGTCAGTTTTATCCTTCCGCACTCCTTACAAGTGGCGTCGAGGAAGGTCTTGATCTCCTTGATGAATCCTACATGGACCACGGGCATTGCCAGTTCTATGTGCCCGAAATGCCCGGGACATTCGTCAACCTTTCCGCCGCATGTTGCGCATTTCAGGCCAGGCTCTATCACTCCCATGTGTAGATCCATGAGACCCCTTTCAATCGGGTAACCGTCATCGTCGTATGTGTCCGCGGTTATCACCTTTATCTGCGACATCTTCCTGATCTCATCAGGAGATAGCAATGCAAACTGAATACTGCTAATTCTTTTTGATATTCCACCATTCATTTCAAGTCACCAAGAACCAATCTCATCATAACACCCATTGTAGAAAGTTCGTCTCTCATCAGCTTGAATGCATAACTCGTCTCCACGGGATGTATATTCCCTGTATTGCCACAGACCGGACATCTCAGTGTGCCCTTTCTCCTGTCATATATGGCAAGATGCCCGCAGTCTGGATTTCCGCACACATAAAGAACTGTACCGTCGCTCTGATCCAGAAGCCTGTCCTTGATCACCATTGCGGCCCCATGGGCAATAAGGGTATCCCTCTCCATCTCCCCAAACCTGAGACCTCCCTGTCTCGAACGGCCCTCTGTAGGCTGTCTGGTGAGTATCTGCACTGGGCCTCTGGATCTGGCATGGAACTTGCCTGCAACCATGTGGTGCAGTTTCTGGTAATATATCACGCCGGTGAATATATCTGCCTTGTACTTCGTTCCAAGTATGCCGTCATACATTATCTCCGTAGACGATTTTCTGAAACCGTATTTTTCAAGCTGCTGCCTGAGGCTCTCCTCGGGTTCCCCGCTGAATATTGTACCGTCAATGATCTCACCCTTCATCGATGCAACTTTCCCGCCAATCATTTCGAGAATATGACCGACTGTCATTCTGGAAGGGACTGCATGAGGGTTGAACACTATATCCGGAATTATTCCATCCTCAGTGAACGGGAGGTCCTCCTGTGGCACCACAACTCCGATAACTCCCTTCTGACCGTGTCTTGATGCAAATTTATCGCCAATTTCAGGGGTTCTGTCACTCCTTACCTTTATTTTCACAACCCTGCTGTTGCTCTCTGAAACAGTGAGGATAACATTGTCCACGAATCCTTTCTCGTTCGGCCTTATTGTGATGGATGATTCTCTTCTTCTCTGTGGCCCAAGCTTGTCTCCTCCCTCTTCGAGGAATCTCGGGGGAGAGGTTTTGCCAACAAGGACGTCTGAACCTTCGACATATGATTCAGGGAATATTATGCCGTTCTCGTCAAGATTCTTGTAAAATTCCTCTGCTCTTGCACCAAGAACATCGTGGGTAGGGATCTCGAAACGATCCTCCTGGCCACCGGGGTATCTTCTTTCTTCGGCAGTATATGTTCTGAAGAATGAGCTCCTTCCGATTCCCCTTTCAATGGCAGCTTTGTTGAAGACTATTGCATCCTGAATATTGTATCCCTGGTAAGACAGCACAGCGACAACGAAGTTCTGCCCAGCAGGTTTTTTCTGATAATTAACGTAATCCATTATGCGCGTCTTGACGAGCGGGATCTGCGGATAGTGGAGCACATGGCTTCTGGTGTCGCTTCTTATCCTGAAGTTAGTGGCTGCCAGACCGATGGACTGTTTCGTCATTGCGGCTGCCATTGTGATTCTTGGGGATGAGTTATGCTCAGGATACGGAATCATTGATGCCACGACACCAAGAATGAGCGCTGGATCGATTTCAAGATGTGTGTGCTCTGTGGTGAGAAGACTTCTGGCCTTCAGGAGACCGTTGCAGGAAAGGCATCTGAGTTCGAATTCCTCTGGAGCCTGCGCTGTCACTTTTCCCGGGTCCTCCCATTTAACCATGCTTCTGTAAAGATAGTTGTGGCAGTGTGGGCACGTGTCAGGAAGTTCGTAAGCATAGACTGCAACATAGAGATTCTCTTCCTCCTCAGCATCTATCCATTCGATGACTCCCATCTTCAACAGGTCCGGGATTGTGTAATCGCCGTTACCAACCTTTTTCAGAATTTTTGAATCTATAAGTGTGTTCCCGTTGTTGAGAACAAGCAATAACCTCCTGAGCCTGCCCCTGTCACAGTTGATTACAACCTCGCTGGTCTTGGAGTCATATTTTATGTTCACTTCATGGGATATTTCCCCATTCCGTCTCTTTGATCTTATCTGATTTGTCAATTCGGATGGATTGTCATGGTATCCCACAAGGTCACCATTCAGGTAAACCCTGCCTGCATCCGGTCTCTCTTCCCTGATTTCACCCACTCCAAGATCGTTGAGTACCTGCATTACGTCAGAAGGATCTATACCCTCTGTAACATTTATCATGAGTGCAGCATTTTTGACAAGTCCGCAGTTCTGTCCCTCGGGGGTTTCATTCGGGCATATTCTTCCCCACTGTGTGGGGTGAAGGTCCCTCGCCTCGAAGTGTGGCTGGGATCTTGTCAGCGGCGATATTATTCTCCTCAGATGGCTCATTGTACTAACGTTGGACACCCTGTCAAGCAGCTGGGAAATTCCGGTTCTTCCGCCCGTCCAGTTTCCTGTTGCCATTGCGTGGAGCATTTTCTGTGTGAGCAGATCCTGCCTTACCGCAGGTTTGAGCCTGATTCCCTTCTTTCTGTTATAGGTTCTTTCCAGCTGGTACTTGAGATCCTTCATGACAGCTTGGAAAGCTCCTCTGAAAAGTTCATCCAGCAGATCACTGGAAAGCTTTATCCTCTTGTTGGAAAGGTGATCTTTATCATCCTCCTTCCTGATTCCTAGACTCAATTCCAAAAGCGATCTTGCCATTCTTCCAAGATAGATTGCCTTCTTGAGCCTGTCATCAGGAGAGTCCCCAAGGTGAGGAAGAAGTGATTTGTCTAGCATCTGTGAAACTTTCTTTTCCCTGTATTCCTTTGCCTGTCCAGAGGCAAATCTCTTTTCGAGATAAGCAATACCATCCTCTGTGGTATTGATACCGTTTGGAGGCAGGATCTTTATATTTTTCGCTTCCTCAATATTTGCATAGATAATAGGTTCCATCTCAGGAACAGACCTGATTGCGTCGTGAATTTCAACATCTTTCTGCATGCCGAGAGTTCGCATGAGTATGACCAGTGGAATGGTTCCAGCGACACTTGGAATTGAAACATTAATAATTCCATCATTTCCC
The DNA here is from genome assembly GCA_021799755.1 of Thermoplasmata archaeon. The sequence goes on along the minus strand of JAJYZU010000012.1, from coordinate 6,914 downwards.
TTTTCCAGTGACGTGAGCGCCCTGAATCCTCCCTTCTGAGAGAACACCTTTGCCACCTCAACTCTTGTCTCGTACTTTTCCTCAGATTCTATAAGGATCCGGTTTGGTGCAAGATCCTCCAGTGAAACTATGACGCGCTCGGAACCTCCGATTATGAAGTAACCTCCGGGGTCGTTGGGATCTTCCCCGACATACTGAAGCTTCTCCTCCCTGGTTCCATTGACGGGACCGTTGTTCTTTTCTATATAATTGTCAAGGTTTTCGCCATAAAGGGTGCATATCTTTGAGCGCACCATAACCGGCATGTCACCGATCTTGATCGTTTCGTAATCTTTCTGGACGCCATCCTCTATGATTCCCACCTTTAGCATTATCGGTGCCATATAGTTGAGGTCCCTGAGTCTGGCCTCGTTTGGGGTGATCTGATTCGAAGCACCAGAAGCTTCCTTGATTTCCGGCTTCTCAACCCAGATTGTAGAGTCTCCAACATATTTGCCGTTTTCCTTGACTCTCCCAAAAAGAATTCTTATGTCCCTGCCGCCGGTCTTGGACTTGTCAAGAATCAAGGTGCCGAAATCGTCATCATCCGTAACCTTTGTCTCGTCGACAATCATCTGCATTATGTTGTTTGGATTGTCCTTGGTTGCCAGAAAATAGTTCATGGGTTCTATCTGATGGTTAACTGCACCTTCCTTCTTAAAAAACGAATCAATAATCTCCTTCATTTAAAGACACCACTTTCCACTACCCTATAGTATGTAGATGTTCCAGCAGTAGGACTCTTCCTGATAATCTTAATTATAGTACCCTCTTCAATCTGACCATTAATTTCTTCAAGAGCCTTTATTGCTGGGTCGCTTCTATTAATTCTAGGAAGCAAGTCCTTCGATATTCCCAATTGCTTTAAAAGGGTTTCCTCTTCCTTCTTTGCCACTATATAATGTTCTGGTACCATTTCGTGTTTAAGCACGTTAACTCTCGCCATCGTCATTCACCGCCTATGCGGGCCCGGAGGGGTTCGAACCCTCGACCACCTGGTTAAAAGCCAGATGCTCTACCTAGCTGAGCTACGGGCCCATATGTTCAAAGGCAATTCGTATATGTCCTCAGGATATAAATATTCTTAATTGAATTGAGGAATTCTGGTGTATTTCGGTAACAGAGATATGTGCCATATATTATCCATATTTTCAATCGGCGCATAATTGGGAAAATTTTCATGGGGCTCTCTGGCTGATGACTGCATAAAAACCGATGATTTTCCTGGCGATCTCTGTTAACCCGGTCGGTGGACCTGAATTTCCGGTATATTTTATATTCCCTGGTATGATCTGGAGGAATCATGAAAATCACCGTGGACGGCCAGGCTAGAAATTTGCAGGCGGTTTGGTTCGAGAACAATTCAGTCAGGATGATTGATCAGAGGAAACTCCCTGAAAATGTGGAGATATTTGACGCCAAAAATTCCAAGGATATTGCATTTGCAATCAAAGACATGGTTGTCAGGGGAGCTCCTGCTATTGGGGTTGCGGCAGCATATGGCCTGGCAATGGCAAAGGAAAATGGGGAAGTAATGGAAGATGCAGTGAATCTAATAAAGAATACAAGACCAACGGCATATGATCTGTTCAAGGCGATAAAGTACATGACTGCAAACAAGTACGCGATGTCTTCTGCCAGGCGTTATGCCACCGAGTTATCAGGAAGATGTAAAAAGATTGGCGAATACGGGAACTCTCTCATATCGCAAGATTCCAGGATTCTCACACACTGCAATGCTGGAGCACTCGCGGTCCTTGACTGGGGAACTGCCCTTGCACCCATGAGGATGGCCAAGATTAGCGGAAAGAACATATTCGTATTTGTGGATGAAACAAGGCCGAGATTGCAGGGTGCAAGACTGACCGCATGGGAGCTTCTTCAAGAGAATATAGATCACGCAATCATCGCAGACAATGCTGCCGGTTACTATATGCATAACAAGGAGGTCGATCTCGCCATAGTCGGGGCGGACAGGATAGCGAGCAACGGCGATTTTGCAAATAAAATTGGTACCTATGAAAAAGCCGTTCTGGCAAAGGAGAACAACGTTCCTTTTTACGTAGCTGCACCGGGGAGCACGTTCGATTTTTCCATGAAAAGTGGAGATGAGATTGTTGTTGAGCAGAGGGGTGAGGAGGAGGTCAAGAAGATTGGCGAAACTAGCATAGGCCCGAAGGAAAGCCATGCGAAGAATCCCGCTTTCGACGTGACTCCCGCAAGATATGTGACTGCATTCATTACGGAATATGGAATTTTCAGGCCCGAAGAACTGGGCAGCCTGAAAGCTCTGATGGACAAGGACCTATTCATGAGGGAGTCTTAACCCTTTTCAAAAACTCCTGATTCTTCCATTATTTTTTCAATATCCGTGTGGTCATTCAGGAGCAGAATCTTCTTCAGATCCTCCGGCCGTGTTTTTGAATAATTATGACGGAACACACGCAGTCTCTCATTGGTTTTCTCCACAAGGAGATTCTTCATCTCCCCGCTTAGTAACTTCCCTGATCTGTATTCCTCCTCTATCCTGCTGGATTCTGACGGTGTGAGGAAATAGCTCCTGAGGTATATAAATGGAACATCAACTTCAGGGTTACCTCCAATGCGCCTGTGTTCCTCTATGGATGCCTGCCCGCCGCTGAAGGCGTTCATAATCTTCTTTCTGATGATCTTTTCGTCCTCCAGAAGGAATATTGCATTATCCTTTGACTTTGACATCTTCTTACCATCTATACCGGGAAGAAATCTTGAATGAATTACAGCAGGTTTTCTATAACCATACAATTCAGCGATATCCCTGCAAATGCGTATGTGCGGATCCTCGTCAGGTCCGATGGGCACGAGCACATTTTTTATTCCGAAGTGGTTCGGGAGCAGGATGTGCGCAGACTGAACGGCAGGGTAGAAGTGCATGCCTATGTTTTTATCGGATGCATAGCCGTAGCTTGCCTTTACGGTTGAAAGCGTGACCGATCTTGAAAGCTGTATGGCGAAGTTGTATATGTTGGTGTAAAGCTGATCTATTATGATTCTGGTCTTCCTTGTGTCGAAACCAAGGGCGACCATACTCCTTGCAATTACCAGTGATTTTTTCAGGCCCTCAGCCTGTGATTTTATCTTCCCGGAAACGTAACTTTCATCGTCAGAGATGGGAATGAATACCTCTGCTCCGTACTTCTGCTGGAACATCAGGTTGGTGTCGAACACTGCTAGGTGGGCAAGGTGTGGCGAAGAGCTTGCATTGAACCCGGAGACAATGGCGCTCCTTTCTCCTGAGTTCATCTTATTCATGAATTTGTCAAAATCCCTGTGAGAAACTATAAGACCATTATTGAAAGTATAGAAATCGGGTATCTGCTCGATACCAGAAATAGATTTGGCACCAAAGTCCTCAACCAGTTTGTTGTTGTCGGCTTCCAGCGAAACGGGATCACCTTCGCCGTTTGAATTCGCGGCAGTTTTCTTTTGCATAGATTTATGGTGAATCAGAGGTAGGTTAAAAGTTTTAAGTCATAGCGAATATTGTAGCATTCTCATTATTCTTGAGGATATCTCTTCCTCTATTGATGTTATATTCCCGTTGGGAACTATTGGATAAGTTTCATTTCCAGTTATCAGAATAATTATCTGGTCTATGACACCGCCATGGGTCATAATGACAATATTTCCCTCGTGTTTCTGTGTGATCTCGAGAAATGCTGATCTTGATCTTTGAACGAATTTTTCCCACTGCTCAGAGTCTTCTATGTTGTATTTTCCCAGCAATCCTTTTGTCAGGAAAATCTCCGGATGCATGCGAAGTATCTCTGCCTCTGTCAGACCTGCAAGATTTCCCATCATTCTCTCACGCAGTTTTTCATCGTAAATTATTGTTCCTGTGTTGAGATATTCTCCCAGTATCGCGGCCGATTCCCTTGCCCTTAAGGTATCGCTGCTCACGATGGTTTCAATCCTGAATTTCTTCAATCTTTCCGCTGCAGATCTGATCTGTTCTATCCCTTTGAGATTCAGTCCTGGCCCAATGTGACCCTGCCATCTTCCCTGGTGATTCCATTCGGTCTGCCCGTGCCTTATTAGAAAAACCAGTCTTAGAGATGAATCCATTTAAACCCTCACCTATAAAAAGAAAAGTGGTGACAGCGAATTGCACTTCCCATCCCCTCGCGGAAGATAGTACACATACAATACACAATGGCCTTTACCGTCGGGTTCGGAATGAGACCTGGTGTTTCACCATTGTTATGGCCGTCACCGAATGAGTATTGTTGCATTATATTTAATCTTTCTTTTGCTTTGAACTAAAGTTGAAGAAATCTTAAGGTGCAGGGACCAATCATAAATCGATCCGGAAATGCTTCATAATAAATTCTGGTGTTTGACGAGTAATGGACTTCAGTCTGTTTACGGCGTAATTAAATAATCACCGTTTTTATATTCCTGCCAGATTTTTGGCTTCTTCTGTTATTCCTTCACTGACCTGCTAAGAATATTCACAACCTGTTTTCTTTTACTCCGCCTATTTGCAACGAAACACCTTAAGAGAGTTCAGCGTTCTTTGAACCTGTTAGATTATTCATAACCGGACAGCTCGCCAAATACTATTATTTATGCAGTATTCAATACGTTAGATGTCCCCCAATACCGCTTATTGTCCGACAATTAAATTGCAAGTAATAATATTCACTAAAATAGGGGGCACTTTGTTTTTCTGTGGCTTGGTATTGCATCGCTCAAACCATGATACTTAGATTTATATAGCAACACTTTATCTTAGTAATGCGTGCATAGATACAAAATGTTGAATAATTTAGAGGCAATAACTTTAGGAGAAGTGACATAACCAATGTTGAATGATATACTGCTTGACATATTCAATGACTTTCTTAAGCAACCATTTGGTGCATCCCTTATCATAAAAGGCAAACCGGGATCGGGTAAAACCACTTTTGCACTGGAGCTGATTGACACAATAAGAGAGACCTCCCCTGCATACTACATAACCACCAGATTTTCTGTAGATCCCCTGAAAAATAAATTCCCCTGGATAACTGATTTCGCCTCTAACACAGGTGAGAGGAACAGGCAGTCTGGAGAGATGACCGAGGCTTTTCGCGACAATTTTAACCGGCTGGAAAAGATGATTGAGGAGGGGAGAGTGTCAAAATCATTTGCCGCAAGCGGAGAACCTGGATTGGTCATGAATATACAGGAAATTCTCCCAGAGCTTGAAACGCTCTACCGATTTGTCAGCGACAACATAAACAAGTTTCCAGTAGTTGTGGTAGACTCCATAGAGGCGCTAGCTGAAAAATACGATCTGGATCCGTCCATATTATTTTCAGTCATCCAGAAGGACCTGGTGGAAAATTCTGGCGCCAATATAATCATGATTATGGAAGCAGACAAGGATACAACTCTTGATTATTATGCAGATGGCGTAATAAAGATGAATTACTCCCTGACAAAGAATTTCCTCGTCCGCACAGTGACCATTGAAAAACTCAGGGGTGTTTCCATAGGATCAAGCCCAATGTACCTGTACTCACTTGAAAACGGAAGATTTCACTCGTTCAACAGGGAGGTGATCACATACCCGCCATCAAGGGTCAAGAATATCAGGAAACCTGATGAGAAGCAGTTTGAGGTTTCTCTGGGAATACCGGAACTGTCAAAACTGCTGTACACTGGAACCGACAAGATACCTCTTGGATCGGTGCTGATGCTTCACAGGGAGACGCAGTCGAACTCTGTGGACAATTATGTTAACCTGATCAAGAATAATATCATAAAGTTCACCGCATCAAACGGACGTGGAGTTGTGGATGCCACAAGCAGCAACTACGAGAGCTCAAAGATTTTTGTTAACACACTCGATCCGGAGTGGCTGAAGCATTATGTCACAGTTGAAAGAACAGACAAAACAAGTCCTTTCATAATCAACATCGGAGGAAAGAGCATGCTTGAGGACCTTCCAAGGGATGTTCTTGACTATTACCTTACAAATTCCAAGAAGCCCAACGTGTACATCTTCTCCTCAGACTTCCTCAGGTTCACTTACGGGGAGAGCTTCTTCGGTGATCTGTCGACAATAATAAACAGCGTCCGGCCCTCTGGAATAATAATAATCATTGCAGACGATGAAGAATACAAGAAAATTTACCACTATGCCGGTTACACAATCCACGTGAATGATGTAAACGGCTACGTCATGATGAACTCCAACACCTCAAGCCTCTATGTGGCGTCTATTGATAGGGACAGTGATAAATGGCCTGAAATTAAGCTTTCCATCGTGGTCTAGTTGTTCTCCGGGATTTTCCTGATCGACAGTTCCTTTATGCGCGGAAATCTGTAATCTTCATTTCTCCTGATCTGGAAGAGTATGGCATCCTTTAGAAGAGCGGTCAGACCTAAAGCCAGTGAATTCAGTACATCCCCTATATTCTCATTCAGGTTTGCCGTCCTGACCTTGACAATGACCCCAACCCGGTTGCTGTTGATATCAAAGCTTATGTCAAAATCGCTGATTCCTCCTCGAATTTCCTTTGCGATGCCCTCCCGGACACTGGCGATCATCCCGTCTTCTGAATCTGCTGTGGAGAGAAGATACTCCACGTACTCCTGTGTGAGGAGCACCTCGCCGAATGCTTCTGTGTCAAATCTCATCATCATTACCAAGCGTTAAATTCTGGTCTGCATTTATGCTTTATGTTTCCAGAGATAAGACTACGAAGGCTGAGACTGGATCAGAATATCAGGGACGTGCTGAGCGAGTTCTCAATCAGGACTGAAAAGCTTATAATGCCCGTATTTCTCGATGAAACCCATAAGGGAAAGAACCAGATCCCGGGGATGCCTGACATCTTCAGGCATGA
>JAJYZU010000139.1 GCA_021799755.1 Thermoplasmata archaeon | reverse complement strand
CAGCTATTCCTGCTTTATTGTCAGAAATCTGGAAGATAAGGGATGTTTCAATCGCAGGTCTCACGTTTTCTGGATTGTTGCTGAAAAGGAGGAAAATCACTGCGTCAGTTTTGCTGAGATCCAGGATTGGGATGACAGATGCTATTCTTCTCTCTTTGAGGCGCTCGATTCGCTTCTTCGCGGAAGCACTCGAGATGCCTAGCCTCTTCGCCAGTGAAGCTACTGGCATCCTTGGATCCTCCCTGAGTGCCTCGATTGCTTTCCTGTCTAGATCGCTTGCATTAACTAATCTGTCCGAAGGAGGGGGTGTATAGTTCATTATAGGTGTGCCAAGTTTGTCATATGCCTTTAGCAGTATGCTTTCCAGTTCGTTCTTATCATTTCCACGAAACCCAAAGATTGATATGTCTTCCAGACACCTGAATCTCGAAAAAATATCATCTGTATAGTCACGATCAGTGATAAAGGCAGCGAAGCCTTGGGTATTTCCGTAAAATTCAGGATTAACATGAAGGACGAACCTCTTGATTATTCCGTCTTCAATTAATTTGTTAAACCTGTATTTTAGTGCTTGTGGGGAAATTTTCAGCGCGTCTGCAATTCTCTTTTGCGGAATTCTACCGTCCTTTAGAAGTAATTGAATAATATTCTTGTCTGTTGAGTCCATAATCCTGTCCCCAGGTAGCCAAATAATCTATACAAGATGTTAAATTTTTGCTTCATGTGGGGATCTTTAAGCATTTGCCTTGATTTTTTGAAATTGGAAGTGTTTATGCCTGCGAAAAACTCACGGATTCTTTACTATTTTCAGGGCCAGTCCTTCCCACTTTGTGCTGTACCCGAACTCCCTCAGCGTGTCTATAAGGTCTAGACCCGATTCTTCTATTTCATGGAACATCTTGTCCAGATCCGGCCAAAGGCTATCCACCATTAAACGCAGAGCATTCTTGTCGGTCTTTTTCTTATTGGTCTCAGGCTCTGGCGGGCCCCCAACCTTCTTGCTTTCTGTCAATCTAGAAATTACGGCGTTCCAGTCCACAGAATCCCGGAAGCACATTTCTCCGTTAATCGGTTTATCACCAGGACCGAGCACATATACAAAAATCGCGGGTATTCCTATCTGTCTTATCTTCTGCTTTATCTTTTCATTATAGCCTTGATAAATCTTTCTTGTTACGTCGATATAGATCCTTTTTCCTTTATGTTCAAGAAAGTAGTCAGGAAAGAATGCTTCGTCCATGATGATTGGAGTTGCCGGCGTTAATCTGGGATCCGGCAGTAGTTCTTTTTTTTCTTTTTGCTCAGGGAAATAACTGCTAGCCGATGATTCCAGATGGAATGAGAATTTATCTTTCCTTCTTTCCTTTTCGAGTATAACGGTACAGTCAAAAGACCATTTCTCCAGCGTAATCAGATATCTGAGCAGTTGAGCAAACCTAATCCCATATCGCCTGGTTTCTTCCAGCGCAGACATCGGACCGTCAAAGTTCATTTCAACAATCCCTTTATCAATAATCCTGGGACTGAAAAGGAGGCCCAGGCGTTTCGATTCCCTGGCGAGATTGCCCCAGTTCTGTATATCTTTGACCTTTAGCTGGAAAGCTTTCAGGAGAAGAGTCTCTGACTGCTCAAGGTTGTACTTTCTGCATAGTTCGTCATCGCTCATGTGTGAAGCTTCTAGAAGGATATCTTCCTCGTCCATATCCGAGTACATTGACGACTCGACTTCCTCAAGAGTGGTAGAAAATTCAGCAGCGACCTTCTCAAGTATTTTTCGGCGCTCTGAATGAGTCTGAACGCCCATGGGTGCCATGAGGAAAATGCTCTCCCTGATACTCGGAGGATCTAGTGTTCCAGTACTGCTGAATCTGGATTCCCTGAACATGATCTCTCCAAGTCCTTTGATTACCTTGTTGTACTGAACTTTCAGCTCAAGTTCCCTAAGCCTGTCGGCAATATCTTTCCTGCGTGAGCCGATCATGCCGTTGAATAGGTCTCTGACTAGTTGGGCGTATTCGAAGGACCCCTCGCCTATAAACGATGGGATCACAGTGCCGCGGCTGTTATTCCGTCTTACTGAAAGAAGCTCTGTTTGGAACGCCTTTGCTCCTCCTCCTGCTTGTCCCAGATTCCCCGGTTCCAGAAGCGACGAGTTCATACATGACTGCCTGTTTGTCACTGCCTGGCCTTACGATCCTTCCAAGTCTCTGCTTGAACTGCCTGTTGCTTCCCGACCCGCTTATGATGACTGCTACGGAAGCATCTGGTACGTCTACGCCTTCATCCAGTATCCTGCTTGTAGAAAGTTTTGTGATCTTACCCTGCTTGAAATAGTCAAGGTACATCTTTCTTTCCCTTCCTGGTGTCTTGTATGTCAACGCGGGAATGAGGAACTCTTTTGACACAAGATATGCGGTATCGGTATCTTCCGAAAAAATCAGCGTCTTCTCATTCCTGTGCTTTGAAAGTACGTATCGAACAAAGTCCAGTTTTGCCCTGGCATTGAATGCAATCTGTCTGGATTTTCTCCATGCAAGAAGGGCTTCTCTCCCTTCACGGTTCCATGACCTGCGGATAAAGTTCTGGAAGTCGAACTGTCCCTTCAAGGAGATGTTGTACCTCCTGATGTAAGATAGAAAGATGTTCCTGTACCTGTTGTATTCTTCCTCCTCCTGGTCGGAGAGTTCAACCTGGACTTTCCTGATCTCAAAACCTGCTATGTAATCTCGTAGTTCCTCGTATCCCATTTCAAAAACCTTGTCACCGAAATAAGGTGCAAGGAGTTCTTGAAGTCCATCGGACCTTTCATATGTCGCACTCAGGCCAAGACGGTAAGGAGAGGCATACATCTTGGCGATCTGGGAATACTGCTCTGATGCCATGTGATGGACCTCATCCGCGAGCAGAAAACGAAACCTGTTACCAAGTTTTTCAGCCATCAGGTACGCTGAATCGTAAGTGGACACAGTTACATCTCTTACCTCCCGCACATCTCCTCCCAGCTGTCCTATCTCAACACCGAGAGAGGATTCTAATCTTGACCGCCATTGCTGGACTAATTCAATCGTAGGCGCCACAACAAGGGAACTTTCTGATACCCTAGATATAGCCTCAATACCTATGTGAGTTTTGCCTGTTGCAGTAGGAAGTACAACAACACCGCGCCTTCCATTACTTTCCCACATGCTTAGTGCCTGTTTCTGGTAACCCCTTAACTCTAGGGGAGGATGGGAGAATACAAGTCCAGGCTGCTGGAAAACATGATCGTCAACGCCGGGAAGCAAAACTTTGAGGTCTCTATAAAAACAGGCCATCGCCCGGTACTTGCCGATCCTGTTGTCATAGGAAACATATCCAGGCATCTTGACAGAGGTGGGCCAGCTTTCTATCACTATGGTGCCCTGGTCATACTCTATCTTCATTCATTTTGCTAATTGAAACTGATTATATTACCGTATTTGAGCAGGAACCATCCAACCATCTGGGAAAGAATTTCATTTGTACTGTATCCTGCCTATAACAATCTAAAAGATGAAATATCTCCAATATGCCTTGGGAGGGCTAAAGTGTTGACACCGAAATTATAAACAACTCCGCAGGGAATATTTAGCAATTATCAAAACGATCAAGGATA